>SXUH01000184.1 GCA_005791855.1 Bdellovibrionales bacterium | reverse complement strand
CCTCCTGAAGACGGTCACCGCCGCCAAGCTCATGGGTGCTGAGTGCATCATCAGCGGGATCAGGCCGCAGATCGCCGCGACCATCGTCCACCTCGGCGTTGACCTCGGAAACGTGCTGACCAAGGCGACCCTCGCCAGCGCGTTCTCCCTAGCGCTGAAGAAGACCGGAGTTTCCCTGGTGAAGTCCGCGGCACCGAAGGCGTAATCCATGGAGCGAATTCCGATATTGAAGATGGGGGACTTCCTCCTCGTCACCATCCAGGTGGACATGCACGACCGCCTGGTCATGACTCTGCAGGACGACCTGATGGAGAAGATCAGCACCTGCAACTCCGCCGGTGTGCTCATCGACATCTCGGCCCTGGAGATCGTGGACTCCTTCATCGGGAGGATGATCGCCAACATCGCGGCCATGTCCCGGGTCCTCGACGCCAAGACCGTGGTCACCGGGATGCAGCCCGCGGTCGCCATCACGCTGGTGGAGCTCGGCCTCTCCCTCGATGGAGTGATGACGGCCCTGAACGTAGAGCGGGGGGTGAAGCTCCTCGAGAAGATCACGAGATCTGAGTCGCAGTACCTCGACGGGACTTCGGCCCAAGAGTTGGTAGATGATAACGATCACAAGAGCTGACACAAGGCCGATCCAGAACCAGGGCGACATCGTCCTGGTCCGGAAGGTCGTCCGAGACTGGGCCCTGGAGCTCCAGTTCAGCATCGTCGACCAGACGAAGATCATCACGGCCGCGAGCGAGCTCGCGCGGAACGCCTTCGAGTACGGAAAGGGGGGGACCATGAAGATGGAGGCCCTCCTGAACGGGATCCGCAAGGGCCTGCGCCTCACCTTCGAGGACCAGGGGCCCGGCATCGAGAACATGGAACTGGCCCTCACCGACGGGTACACCACCGGCGGAGGCCTCGGGATGGGACTCACCGGCGCCCGCCGGCTGGTGAACGAATTTGACATCAAGTCGACCCCCGGACAGGGGACGACGGTAACAATTACGAAATGGAAATGAGCAGATGTGGAAGAGCTACAGCCACGAGGTAGATGATTTCTCACACGTCGGCGAGGTCCGGCGCGCGGCCGTCTCGCTCGCGGAGGGGCTGGACCTGGACGAGGTCCGGGCCGGGAAGCTCGCGATCATCGTCACCGAGCTGGCGAGCAACATCGTCAAGCACGCCGGTCGCGGGGAGATCATCCTCACCGTCACAGCGACGTCGCTCGAGATCCTCGCCCTGGACAAGGGCCCCGGGATCCCGAACATGCTCGAGTCCCTGCAGGACGGGTACTCCACCGGCGGAACCGCGGGGAACGGTCTCGGGGCTATCAAGCGCATGGCTTCGGAGTTTGGCCACTACAGCAGGCCTGGCCAGGGGACCATCTTCCACGCGAGCTTCCGGAAGGACGGGAGCGACCCCGCGCTCGACCTCCTCGGCGGCCTTGCCGTCCCGCTCAAGGGAGAGTCGGTGTGCGGGGATACCTGGGCCTTCGTGAAGACCGAAGAGGGACTTCGGATCATGGTGGCCGACGGCCTCGGGCACGGCCTCCCCGCCTACGAGGCCTCCCAGCAAGCGGCGACCGTTTTTAAAGAGCAGGGGAGGATCTCTCCCCAGGAGAGCCTCCAGCTCCTCCACAACAGTCTGCGCTCCACCCGCGGCGCCGCGGTCTCCATCGCCGACGTGGACTTCGGCAAGCAGATCGTGAACTTCTGCGGCGTCGGGAACGTCCTGGGAACCCTCTCGGACATGGCCAGCTCCAAGAGCCTCATCGCCCACAACGGTACCGTCGGGGTGCAGGTCCGGAAGATCCAGAGCTTCCCGTATCCGTGGAACACCGACGCCCTCCTCGTCATCCACAGCGACGGGGTCACGGGCCACTTCAACTTCAAAGACTACCCGGGCCTTTCGTTCAAGCACCCGCAGCTCATCGCCGGCGTCATCTACCGGGATCACCAGCGGGTCAACGACGACTCCACCGTCGTGGTGGTGAGAAGGCCCGCATGATCCAGTCCCTCCTCTGCACAGAGATAAAGAGCGAAACCGACGTGGTCCTCGCCCGGAAGAAGGCGCGGGAGCTCGCGGCCCTGCTCAAGTTCGACCTCCAGGAGCAGACCCGGGTCGCCACCGCCGTCTCCGAGCTGGCGAGGAACGCCTACCAGTACGCCCGGGGTGGCCTCGTCGAGTTCAAGGTCTCCGAGGAGAGCGCGGTGGTGAAGTTCGTCATCGTGGTGAAGGACAAGGGCCCCGGCATCACCGAGCTCGCTCGGATCCAGGACGGGAGCTACGTCTCCGCGGAGGGGATGGGCATCGGCCTCATGGGGGCGAAGCGCCTCATGGACGAGTTCGAGATCGAAACGGGGAAGAACCTCGGGACCACCATCACCATGAAGAAGACCGTCCCGCACCGGAAGGTCCCCCTCTCCGCCAAGGAGCTGGGAGAGATCACCGGCCGCATGATCGAGCTCTCGAGCAGCGATCCGGTGCGCGAGCTCCAGCGCCAGAACCAGGAGATCCTCCTCACGGTGAACGAGCTCAGCGAGAAGAAGCGAGAGCTCGAGCAGCTGAACCGGGAGCTCGAAGACACCAACCGCGGGGTCTTGGCCCTCTACGCCGAGCTCGACGAGAAGGCGGAGATCCTCCAGCACGCGAGCGACTCGAAGACGAGCTTCCTCTCCGACATGACCCACGAGTTCCGCTCCCCCCTGAACTCGATCCTGAGCATCTCCCAGCTCCTCCTCGCCGACGCCCGGGCCCAGGGCTCGGCCGAGCGGGAGAAGCAGGTCAACTTCATCATCAAGGCCACCCGGGGCCTCTCGGACATGGTCAACGACCTCCTGGACATCGCCAAGATCGAGGCCGGGAAGATCAAGGTCAGGCCCACGACCTTCACCGTCGACGACGTCATCAGCTCGCTCCGGGGCCTCATGAAGCCGCTGGCGGACGCCGAGCACTCCGTGGAGCTCGTCTTCGAGGACCACGAACCCGTGGACCTCAACACCGACGAGGCCAAGGTCACCCAGATCCTCCGGAACCTCATCTCCAACGCGCTGAAGTGCACCCGGGAGGGCCAGGTCACCGTTTCCACCGAGAAGCTCGGGAAGGACCACATCTGCTTCTCCGTGAAGGACACGGGCATCGGGATCAAGGAGGAAGACCAGAAGCTCATCTTCGAGGAGTTCTACCAGGTGGAGAACGACCTGCAGAACCAGGCCAAGGGGACGGGGCTCGGGCTTCCGCTATGTAAGAAGCTCGCCATTCTCCTGGGTGGAGAACTCACCGTGGAGAGCGTGCCGGGGAAGGGGTCGGTGTTCACCATGCTCATCCCGAAGGTCTACTCCGGAGAGCACGAGGTGCGCTACCAAGCCGAGGCCCAGGCGACGAAGAAGCCCGAAGCGCCGAAGGCAATGGCGCCGGCGAGGAAGAAGCTCCTCGTCATCGATGACGACGAGAGTGTCCGCTACGGAGTGCGGAGCGCGGTGGCGGACCTCAACATCGAAGTCCGGGAGGCCCGGGACGGGGAGGAAGGGTTCGCCATCGCCCAGTACTTCCTGCCGGACCTCATCGTCGTCGACCTGGTGATGCCGAACAAAGACGGCTTCGAGTTCATCAAAGAATCCATGAGCAAGCCCGCGACCCGGAACATCCCGGTGTTGCTCCATACCTCCAAGGACCTGGAGCCGATCGAGCGCCAGTACCTGGAGCAGGTCACCCACGGAGTGATCGGGAAGAACGAGGATCCCTCCAAGCTCCGGGAGACGATCCGGTCATTTTTAGAACTGCCCTGAGAGGTGAATATGAAGACTACCACCAAACCAGTGATCCTCCACGTCGACGACGACGAGGCCAACCGCTACGTGGTCCGCTCGATCCTCGAGAAGTCCGGCTTCTCCGTCATCGACGCGGAGAACGGAAAGGAAGGTCTGGAGAAGGCTTTGCTCATGCCGGACCTCATCGTCCTGGACATCCGGCTCCCGGACATCGACGGCTTCGAAGTCTGCCGTCGGATCAAGGCCCACGACCAGCTCAAGGTCATCCCGGTGCTCCAGACCTCGGCCCTCTTCATCAAGAGCGAGGATAAGGTCGAGGGCCTCGACAGTGGAGCGGACGGGTACCTGGCCCAGCCCATGGAGGCCACCGTCCTCGTCGCCACCGTCCGCTCCCTGCTCCGGATCCGGAGCGCGGAGAAGCGGGCCCAGGAGGCCATCCAGTCCCGGGAGGAGATGCTCGCCATCGTCTCCCACGACCTGCGGAACCCGCTGAGTGCGATCATGCTCCAGGCGAAGCTCCTCATGCGCCTCATCGCCGCCAACCCGGGCATGCCCCAGGACCTCATCGGAAAGCTCGAGAAGATTTCCCACTCTGGGGAGCGGATGAACCGGCTGATCCAGGACCTCCTGGACGTCTCGAGCCTCGAGGGCGGGAAGTTCAACCTCACGCCGACGGATTTCTCGGTGGTCGCGCTCCTGAACGACGTCGTCCTCGCCAACGAAGACCTCGCGTCCCAGGGACAGCTGAAGCTCGAGGTCCGCTACCCCGAGCCCGACGTGTCCTTCCGCGGAGACCGGGACAAGCTCTTCCAGGTGTTCACCAACCTCATCTCCAACGCCATCAAGCACTCACCGACCGGAGAGTGCATCGAACTCGGCGCGGCCGTCTCACCGTCGGAGCTGACCTTCTCGGTGAAGGACCGGGGGGCCGGGATCCCCGAGGAAGATCTGCCGCACGTCTTCGACCGGTTCTGGCAGGGCCACCGGAAGAAGAAGGGCGGCGTAGGCCTTGGTCTGAGCATCGTGAGCGGGATCGTGAAGGCCCACGGCGGAAAGATCTGGCTGGAAAGTGGCCCCGGAAAACCCGGAACCACCGTCTTCTTCACCGTGCCTCGGACCTAAGCCTTCACCGCGCTCCGGTGGGCCGAGAGGATCATGGAGCACAGGTCGCCGGGGGTAGAGTTCCGGAGTCTCTGGGCGTCCACCCGGTCCGGGATGATGTCAGGGAGGTGGGCGGTGATCCGCTCGGAGAGGATTGGAGTCTTGTTGGCGAGCACCTCGTCCACCCGGTCGATGGGAGTGAAGTGCGGCACCGTCTTGAGCACCTCCGGGTTCTCGTTCACGAGCTTCAGGATGGTCTCCACCACGCTCGCGAACTGGTCCAGCTCCTTCTTCGAGTAGGTCTCGGTCGGTTCGAGCATGAGCCCGTACTGCTCCGGGAACGCCACCGTCGGGGCGTGGAAGCCGAAGTCGAGGAAGAGCTTGCCGATGCGGGCGATGGAGTTGGCCTTCGGCGTCCCCGCCGCTTCGATCTTCTTGAACGTCTCCGGAGAGAGGGTGAGGATGAACTCGTGCATCCGCGGCGAGCTGTCGGAGTTCATCGGCAGGGTCGGGTAGTGGGCGCCGAGCTTCTTGTGCAGGTACCTCGAGGAGAGCACGGCCACCTGGCTCATCTTCCGGACGCCGTCCGCGCCGAGGGCCTTGATGTAGGAGTAGGCGCGGATCTTGTGGGCGAAGTTCCCGAAGTGCCGGTGGAACGAGCCGATGGATCTGGCGGGTCGCTGGGTCTTGAACACGTTGTCTTTTTTCACCACCTGGATCCCCGGGAGGTAGTCGACGAGGCGCTGGGAGACCGCCACGATGGCGTCCCCCGGGCCCCCGCCCCCGTGAGGGATGGTCCAGGTCTTGTGGAGGTTGTTGTGAACGGCGTCCACGCCGAGCTTCTGGAGATCGATGACGCCGGCGATGGCGTTCATGTTCGCGCCGTCCATGTAGACCAGACCCCCGACGGCGTGGATGAGGGCGCTCATTTCTTTGAAGTTCGACTCGAAGATCCCGGCGGTGTTCGGGTTGGTCACCATCACGCCGGCGACCCGGTGGCCGTCGGTCTTCACGAACTCCTTGATCTGGGCGAGGTTCATCTCCCCGCTCGGGAGGGCCTCGACGGTGTAGATGCCGTAGACCTTCCCGTCGACGGTCTTGGAGTCGTAGCCGGCCATGGTGGCCGTGGCGGGGTTGGTGCCGTGAGCGGAGCGCGGGATGATGATCACGTTTCGCTGGTTCGCCTCACCCCGGTCCCGGTGGTAGGCCTGGAACATCTTGAGCCCGACGAGCTCCCCCTGGGCCCCGGCAAGGGGCTGGGTGGTGACTCCGGGAAGGCCCGTGATGGCCTTGAACATTTCCTGGATCTCGTAGAGGACCTCGAGGCATCCCTGGACGTCTTCTTCCGGGGCCTCCGGGTGCATGTTGGTGAAGCCCGGGAGGGAGGACGCGTAGTCGTTGATGTACGGGTTGTACTTCAT
>SXUH01000183.1 GCA_005791855.1 Bdellovibrionales bacterium | reverse complement strand
GAGCCGGTTGAAGAAGTTGAACAAGACGTGGCCCGAGAGGTTCACCCGGTCCTTCACGCTCTTGAAGGCGTCGTAGCTGAGCACCGGCCCCGCGCCGAAGCGGAGCCCCTCCTCCTTGGAAGACCGGCCAGAGGCGAAGTCGTAGGAGTTTTCGAAGTGCCGCAGGTTCAGGGAGAGGCCCCAGAAGTAGCGGTCGTCGGTGTGCTTCGGGACCTGCTTCAGGAGAGCGACGTTGAGGTCGACGGGGGAGGAGTAGCTCTTCCTGAGCGCGGAGCTGTGGTACGGGTAGCTCTCGTAGTAGGGCTGGGTGAAGCCCAGGGTCACCTGGCCCCGGTAGCCGGTTCGCTGGATAAAAGGGTAGGTCTTCGGGAGCGGCTCCTCGAGGCGGTAGTCCGTCGGGTCGTCGTCGTAGCCCACCTGCAGGGACTCGCGGGAGGTTTCGAAGTAGACGTAGAGGTGCGAGGACATCACGAAGACCTCGTTGCCCTGGCGGTCGAAGGTCGGGATGAACTCGTCCTCCAGGAAGTAAGCCCTGTACTTCTTCTCCAGGAAGAGGGGGTCCTTGTGCCAGTCGGAGGACTCCTTGATCTTCTTCTGGATCGCCGCGAGCTTCGCGGGCGGCGGTGCGAGCTTGTCCAGCGAGCGGTCGTTGGCGATCGACGGATGGATCTTGATCACGTCGCCCTTCCGCAGGTACTGCACCACCGGCGCGTCGGCGCTCTTGTACTTCAGGAGCGGCGTCTCGAGCACGGTCACGACGGCTTCGAGCGCGAAGGCGCTCTGGCTCAAGAGGAAAGCGAGGAAGAGGAGCTTCGTCATCGGAACACCTGGGAGACGGAAAGCCCGAGGCTCTTGTTGGTGTTGTTCGAGGCCCGGATGCTCACGACGTCCGGGGCGTCCTTGAGGTTGAGCCACTGGAGCTGGCCGAAGAGGCCGATGACCAGCTCTCCCCAGCCGTTGCGGACGGGGTGCTCGACCGAGGCCATGAGGTCGGCGGAGTTGAACCGGTAGGTCCGGCTGCCGGTGTCGGAGGTCGCGGTGGCCCGGGCGAACGGGGAGACCCGGAAGTTCGCCTGCATCCGCAGGGGGAAGTCGGCCACGAAGTCGGTGTCCCGGCTCTTGATCTGCGGGCCGAAGGAGAAGGCCGAGTAGGTGACGCTGCCGCCGCCGGAGAGGTCGTAGGCCGCCTTCTCGTAGTGGAGGACGGCTCCGACCCGCACCGGAAGGTCCCAGGCGGTGAAGACGTGGGCCCCGACCTGGTTCGAGATCCCGCGGCCCGCCTCCTTATCGTTGTAGAGGTCTTCCATGAAGCTCGAGACCACGTAGCCCGCGTAGAAGCTCGCCTCCGGGAGGAGGGTGATGCTCTTGTCGTACACTCTCCGGGTGATCACCGGGGCCGGGGTGTAGCGCAGGGGCGGCTCGTAGAGGGCCAGCTGGTCCTTGATCGGTTCCACGTAGTGCTCGGCGGTCTTGTAGGTGCACGTGCCGTCTTTGTTCACGAGGTACTTGAAGCCCGCCTCGTCCTGGAGCTCGTGGAAGCGGACGAACATCGCCCGGGAGAGTTTGAAGGACCTGTTGGTCCTGACCTCGACCAGGGTCACGCCGGGCCTCATGGCCCCGAGCTGGGTGCCGCTGTTCCGGATGGCGACGACGTCGATCTTCCGGATGGGTGGGACGTGGTTCCTCGGGTCGACCGGTTCCTTCGGAACGTCCTTTGGGTCTTCGGTGACCGGGGTCTCCGGCGCCTGGGCGAACGCGAGGGCGGTGAAGAGGAGGAAGATCCACGCCATCTACTTCTTCCACTGGGTGAGGAGTTGCCTGGCCTTCTTCAGCGCGGAGAAGTTCGACGGGTGCTTCACCACCCCGTCCTTGAGGTCGTCGACGCCGATCCACTTGTGGTCCTGGTGCTCGTGCGGATCGATCTTCACGGGCCACTTGTTCTCCAGGATCACGAGGAAGCACTCCTCGTGCACGAGCCGGTTTCTCTGGTCCGTGAACTCGAACTTCAGGCCGAGGGTCAGGACGTCGATGATGGATTCGACCTTGAGGCCCGTCTCTTCGATGGCTTCGCGGAGACCGCCTTCTTCGTACGTTTCTCCCTCTTCTAGTTTTCCAGTAACGTTTTGCCAGAAGCTGCCACGTTTTTCGTTGGTTTTCAAAAGTAAGAATGAGAATGTATGATGCTCGGGGTCGGTTGCTACTATGACGACTTGTGCTTTCTTAGTAATTTTTTCCATGACTGATTATCAGGGACAATGGGAAAATTGTCCAAAAACTCCTGTGAATTATTAGCGAGTTTGCTTTGCGTAGCTGACGTTGGAACTCAACTTATAAATTGCGTCATATTGTTAGATTTGATATGTAAGAAGGATGAACGATTTGAATTCGATAATTTTCAACATTGCCCAATCTCTTCCGGGCTTTTTGATGGCCATCGTGATCCACGAAGCGGCCCACGCCTGGATGGCGAATAAGTTCGGGGATCCGACGGCGAAGAACGAGGGGAGGCTGACCCTCAACCCGGCCGCGCACTACGATCCCATGGGAACGGTCTTCTTCCCGCTCCTCGCGGCCTTCACGAACTTCGCCATGATCGGCTGGGCGAGGCCCGTGCCGATCGAGGTGAGGAATTTTAAAAACTACCGCGCGGGCCTCTTCTGGGTGAGCTTCGCGGGCCCGCTTTCGAACCTGATCCTCGGGACCCTCTCCGCCTTCGTCCTCGCGCTGATCGCGACGAAGGTGCATGCGGGATGGGAATACTACGGTATTTCGATCCGGATCCTCCGGTTCTCGGTGTACATCAACTTCATCCTCGCGGCCTTCAACCTCATCCCCCTGCCGCCGCTGGACGGGTCGAAGATGGTCTCCTCCTTCCTGAAGGGCCACGCGCTCCGGAAGTACGAAGACCTCGCGCGCTACACGCCGGTGATCTTCATCGCCGTGATGCTCCTGAGCTTCATGAACATCCACACCCTGGGGTACGTCCTGATGCCGGCTCAGGATTTTGCGAACTTCATCATGTTCTCCTTCCTCGGACTGCTGGGAGGGATGTAAGGATGGCCATGACTGAAAACGAAATCCTCGTAAAGGTCGAGCGCTTCGACGGCCCGCTGGCCCTGCTCCTCCACCTCATACAGAAGGAGGAGATGCGGATCCAGGAGCTCGAGCTCAACACCATCACCAACCAGTACCTCGACTACCTCAGCAAGATGCAGGACCTGAACTTCGACGTGGCCGGCGAGTACCTGTTCATGGCCGCGACCCTGCTCTTCTTGAAGTCGCAGACCATCGCCGACGAGTCCCAGGACCAGAACCTCATCAAGGTCTCCGGCGCCGACCTCGGCCTCGAGATCCAGACCCGAGGCGAGCTCATCAAGCGGCTCGAAGAGCTCGAGCGCTTCCAGCGGCTGGGCCAGAAGCTCTGGGGCCTTCCGAAGAAGGGCCACGAGGTCTTCGTCAAGGCCAAGGTCGACCGGAAGGCCATCGAGAACTCGATCCTCACCCCGCTCGAGCTCGGCGAGCTCACCGGGACGATGATGGACCTCATCCGCCGGGAGAAGCGCAAGTACACCGTCATCCGCCGGGACCGCCTCTCCATCAAGGAGAAGCTCATCCAGCTCAAATCCATGCTGAAGGTGGGGGAGACCACCCAGTTCGACAAGCTCCTGAACCTCGCGGAAGCCAGCACCATCGACAAGGTGATCACCTTCATCTCCCTCCTGGAACTCGCGCGGCTCAAGCGGCTGCAGGTGTTCCAGAACGAGGACAAGGGGTCGATCTACATCGAGGTGAGCGAGAGCCTCGAGACGTTTGACGTAGAAACCGCCACCGGCTTCGAGCCCGAAGCGGGGCAGCCAGAGAACAAAGCACAGGCCCAATAAGGAAGGACTATGGAAGAGAACAAGACAGACATCAACTTCGAGTGGGACCTCTCCGAAGCGCTCGAGGAAGCCGCGGAGGACGTGGAGACCCTGGGGGCCGTCGACTCAACCATCGCCGCTGATGACATGGGGACCCTGGAATCCTCTGACCCCGCAGAGGCGTTCTCCCTGGACCTCGACCACTACGATGAGACGGAGCAGGAGGACCTCCTCTGGCAGGCCCGCACGGGCCTCAACCCGGAGACCCTGAGCGGCGCCATCGAAACCATCATCTTCATGTCCGACCGGCCCATCTCGATCCAGAAGATCAAGGCCCAGATCGACGACGAACTCCCGCTGCGGATGATCCACAGCTCGCTCTCGAAGCTCCAGCAGGGCTACGAGGAGAAGCACCACGGGATCCGCCTGGTGGAGGTCGCCGAAGGGTACCAGTTCCGGACCAAGGCGACGTACTCGAAGTTCGTGCAGAACCTCTTCAAGGTGAACTCTCTCGTCCTCACGCCGACGGCCCTCGAGGTCCTCGCGATCATCGCCTACAAGCAGCCGATCTCGAAGACCGACGTGGAGAAGATCCGCGGCGTGGACTCGAGCCACATCATCCGCGCCCTCATGGACAAGCGCCTGGTGAAGATCACGGGCCGCTCGGAGGAGCTCGGCAGGCCCTCCCTCTTCGGGACCACCGAGGAGTTCCTCGAGGTCTTCAACCTCGCCGACCTCTCCGCGCTCCCGCCGGAGTACGAGCTCGAGGAGATGGCGACGAAGAACAACGTCGGCGCCATCGCCGACATCAAGTCCGTCGTCTTCCGCGGCGACTCGAAGAAGTTCACCGTGGACGAGTTCGAAGAGCTCGACAAGCTCTCGGAGGACATCCAGCAGATCACCTCCGAGACGAGCTTCACCATGCTCCTGAAGAGCGAGGAGAAGAAGAAGGTCGACGGCGAGGCCGTCGTCCGGAAGTCCGCCTTCGACATCCTCGAGGAGTTCGTGAACCGGGAAGAGTCGCTGAAGCAGAACGTGGCCGCGAGCGCCTCCGAGAGCATCATGTCCGTCGGTGACCCGAAGGTCGTGGATATTACCCAAGAAGGTGTGGTATTCAACGCTCCAGAGGACCTCGATCACGAATTCGAAGCCCTCCGGGCCCTGGACATCGCCGAGGCGGAAGCAGAAGCCGCCGGAATTCAAGAAAAATTAGACACGGAAGCCGAGGATCTCGAGAAGGCCCTCGATCTAGCGTTCGAGCAGCTAACCGGCGAGAAACTTGAGGAAGACGAGATGGGATTCGAAGACGTGAACGGGACAATCGATAACTTAGAGAACTCCATTGACGAAACCATCGAGAAGGGTAAAGATTTTGGTCTTGACCTAGCGTTTCTTAACGAAGTATCAGTACCGCAGGATGAGTCTAGCGACGAGTAACACCTAAGCTTTAGGAACCGTCGCTATTCTCATCGAATTCAAATTCATTAACTGCCGGGAGGCAGATAGGAGCACAAGATGACGACTCAGAAGTCTACCCAAGACATTTCAATCCGCTTACAGAAAGTTATCGCAGACTGCGGGATCACCTCGAGGAGGAAGGCCGAAGGCTACATCCTCGATGGCCGCGTCACCGTCAACGGGAACACCGTGACCGAGCTCGGGACGAAGGTCAACCCCCACACCGACGTGATCCAGGTCGACGGGAACACCCTCGAGCTCGCGGCCGTGGACAAGGTCTACGTGGTCATGAACAAGCCCCGGGCCTACATGACGACCCTCTCGGACCCGGAGGGCAGGCCAACCGTCATGGAACTCATCTACGGCGTGAAGCAGAGGATCTTCCCGGTGGGCCGCCTGGACTACCTCTCCGAGGGCCTCCTCATCCTCACCAACGACGGCGACCTCGCCAACATGATCATGCACCCGAAGTACGAGGTGGAGAAGGTCTACGAGGTGAAGGTCTTCGGCCACGTGAACGAAGCCCTGCTCGCGAAGATCAAGCGCGGGGTGATGACCGAAGATGGCCTCCTGAAGCCGAAGTCGGTCCGGGTGATCGAACAGCTCCCGAACAAGACCTGGCTCGAGTTCCGCCTGAACGAAGGGAAGAACCGGGAGATCCGGAAGATCTGCGACGCCGTCGACCTAACGGTGGACAAGCTCCGTCGGGTAGCCATCGAAGGACTTAACATTCAAACCCTACCTGTGGGACAATACATGTTCACGACCAGGAAGGAGCTCCTGAAGGCCCTGGGCCTCAACGAGCACGGCGAGAAGGTGATCCAGCGACGGTTCATCTCCGCGAAGAAATCTTTAAACACAGGGAAGGTAGCAAAGATAGTTTCTAAGACGGCCCGCCCGGCGGATGACAAGAAGTTCCATAGCTTCCGGAAGGAAAACTACTATGAGACCGTTGCTTCGATCAAAGAGCTGAAGCTGCGTCAGGCGGAGGAGAAGGCCACTCTCCTGGCGGACGCGGAGGCGGCCGACAAAGCAGCCCGTTTTGCGAAGACGCTGAAGAAGTATCCTGCGAACCCGTAAGGGACTATGGACGACATCAAGATCAAGAAAGGGAAGATCCTCGTCTACCGGGTCTTCGACATCGGCTCCGAGATCGACCTCGAGAAGGTCGAGGCGCTCTTCGAGGATAAGAAGCTCAAGGAGCGCTTCAAGCTCGACCGGAAGCACAACATGTCCCTCATCATCTCCCGGTCGCCGGTCTCCGTGCAGCTCGGGAACTTCGAGATCAACATCCAGGACCGGAGGGTCACCTCGGAGCTGGTCGCGAAGGTCTGGCATTTCGGGACCGTCTCCCTCTGCTTCCAGATCCCCATGACCGACAGCTGCAGCTGGCTCGACCTGGTGAAGACCGCGAGCTGGATCGAGAACGACCAGGAGATCGAGGTCCTCGCGCGGAACAAGGCTAAGGAGTTTCAGAACGACATCAAGCACGCCATCCCGGTCCTGAACGACTGGGTGATGAACGAGGACTACGTGACCTACCTCATCCAGGAGTTCGACGGGTTCGCCGCACCCCTCGCGACCCTGATCGACCGGGTGGACATCCCGGCGCTCATCCTCGCCGAATCCAAGGAGATGCTGTCCGATTCGATCAAGCGCTCCACCATCGAGAACGTCTTCCAGTACTCGAAGGACGACCTCGTCGTCGTCGACTGGAACGCGGCCCTGGTGGTCGAGCCGAGCGGGTCCATGGACGTCCCGCTGGTCATCGAGTTCGCGCTCAACCAGCTCCTCGAGATGCGCTACTACGACGACCTCCTCGACCAGCGGCTGAACACCCTCTACAACGAAGTCGTGGGCCGGAAGAAGGGCCTCTTCTCGAACAAGTACTCGCGCCTCGCCGAGGAGGCGGGCCAGATCTACCTCGAGATCTCCGAGATCGTGGAGAACGTCGAGAACTCCTTCAAGACCGTGGGGGATTTCTACCTCGCGACGATCTTCCGGGCGTCTTCGAAGCGGTTCCGGTTCGACGACTGGAAGAGGAGCATCAACGAGAAGCTGGGGAACCTCGCGGAGGTTTCGAAGCTCCTCCACTCCGAGGTGAACGAGTCGCGGAACCAGACGATGGAGATGATCATCATCCTCCTGATCGCGGTGGAAGTGGTGCCGCTGATCTTCAGCCTGCTCAAGCCCTAGTTGTCGACGTTGTCGAGGAGGTCCTCCGGCGACTCGCTGAGGGCGTCCACGGCGAACTCCACGGCCTGGTCGCCGAAGGCCATGTACTTGTTCTCTTCTGCGAACGCGGCTTTCTTGATG
>SXUH01000182.1 GCA_005791855.1 Bdellovibrionales bacterium | reverse complement strand
GTAGCGAATATCTTCCATTTCCTTACAGCAAATAGACAGTAGGCAACTCCTTTGATCCAATACCACATTGGCATCAAAGGAGTTTTCCATGAAAGTTATGATTCTCGCGGCCCTCGTCTCGACCGCCGCGCTGGCCTCGGACAACGACCTCCGGCACCGCCCGAAGTCCTTCAGCACGCCCGCCGGGAAGGCCGTGTTCGTCGATTTCCATGAGGCGAACTACAACATCACCTACGACATCACCAAGGGCCAGGCCTTCGTCCAGGCCCAGATCAAGTTCACCGCCCCCGAGGCGGGGCTTCCGATCTTCGACTCCGTGACCGCGCCGACCCGCCTCCAGCTCAACGGCAAGGACGTGACCGCGGTCGAGACCCAGACCCCGGCGCGGGAGACGACCCTCCGGGTGGTCAGCGCCAACGTCAGCGAAGGGAACCACGTCCTCCAGATGGAACTCCCGCTCACCGCCCTGGTCGAGTTTAAGAACGGAACCGTGAAGAGTGCCTTCTGGACCTCGGACCTCGCGTCCCGGCAGTTCCTCGAGCGGTACCTCCCGGCGAACTTCGAGTTCGACCAGGTGAAGATGAACTTCCAGGTGAACCTCATCGGCGCGAAGGAAGGCCACAAGATCTACACCAACGGCGTCCTCGGCAAGGCCCGGAACGGCACCTCCGCCGCGATCTCGTACCCGCCGTACTACACGGCGTCCAGCATCTTCTTCCACATCACCCCGGCCTCCGCCGTGGAAGAGCGGCGCTCGAGCCTGCGCTCCATCGACGGAAGGGAACTCCCGGTGACCGTCTACCACCAGAAGGGTCTCTTCAGCACTCCGGGCAACCTCGCCAACCTCGAGAAGCAGACCGCTGCCATCTTCCACGAGCTCGAGAAAGACTACGGCGCCTTCCCGCACCCGGGGATCATCGTTTACAACGCGGGCCAGGGCGGGATGGAGTACTGCGGGGCCACCATGACCTCGGCGCAGGCCCTGGGCCACGAACTATTCCACTCGTACTTCGCCCGGGGCTTCATGCCCGCCAACGGAAACTCCGGCTGGGTGGACGAGGCTCTCGCGTCGTGGAGAGACAAGGGCTACAGCTCCATCGCCCAGCTCTCCGGCACCTCGGCCATGTCGTCGCACCCGTACTACAACCGCATCACCGACATGCAGGCCTACACCTTCGGCGAGCGCTTCATGAGCCTCCTGGATAACAAGCTCAAGGCCAAGGGAGGGCTCAAGCCCTTCATGAGGTACATCATCGAGAAGCGGATCTTCAGCCCGATGTTCGTCGAGGAGTTCGCCACCGAGATGGGCCAGTTCTACGGAACGTCGGTGGAGGCCGAGTTCAAGCAGTACACCTTCGGCCGCTCCAGCGGGCGCCCGGTGAACACCAAGCACGTGGAGAACAAGTTTCATCCGAAGATGACGCTCGAAGAGCTCAAGACCTACCTGTAATCTTATTTTTTGACTTCGACCTGATGGCGCCCGACCGTGGCGCCATCAACCTTGTGGACGCACTCGCCGTTGGCGTGGAGCTCGAGGAGGACGCGGATCTTATCCCCGGGGACCCCGTCCTTGTACTTGGCCTGCCCCGAGACGCCGATGTGGTACTTGCTCCGGATGTCACCGGTGTCGATGCTGGTCGGAGCCCGCTTGACCGAATCCGGTCCCACACTCGGGTACATCACGGACGCGGCGGGGTTCGAGGTGATGCTCTTGTGGACCAGGCCCACGAAGTGTCCCATCTCGTGGAGGACCACGGTGCGCAGGTCGAACCCGTTTCCGGTCTCGTCGGTGTCGAAGGAGTAGAAGTCGTAGTTCACCAGGATGTCGGCGTGCTCGATGCCTACGTACTCGTTCTGCCCACCGGTGTTGTAGCGGCGGCCGAAGAGCTGGGTCACGGCGAGGGCCGACCCGGGCAGGTCATCTGGCCAGTTGGTCGTCTTGTAGATCCCCAGGGTGTCGTCGAGGAGGAGGTCGAGGTTCGAGATGGTGTTGGTCTTCTCCGTGATGCGAGTGGTGCCGTGTTCGAAGAAGGACTTCTCGTTGGAGACCGCAGCTTTCCAGGCCGCGCCCATGGCCACGATGTTGGCCTCTTCGTCCGGGCTAAAACTGTTGGAGATGCGAAGGACCTTGGCCGACCCGTAGTTCGTCCAAAGGTAGGGCGCCTTGGCGTTGATGCTGGCGGAGGTGATGGCAGGGGTGTCGGCGGTCTTACACGCCGAGATCGTGGCAAGAATGAGGAGAAGTGGAATGGTTTTCATAGTCCCCTGCTTTATAGTCGACTCATAAAGTTTTATCGGTCTTTTCCGAGGAAAAATGAATGGATATAATCAGAGGTAGGTGCATGAAATCATTGATATAAATAAAAGTTATGAGACCCTCGTAATCTCTTCAGACTGGATGGTTTAAAAATTCAATAAAATGTATAGTGCTCCTCACAAGGAGACTTCATGAGACCAAGCCCGGCCGCCCTGGCCTTGACCCTTTCAATTTCCACCGTGGCCCAGGCCCAGATTCGCATCGACCCGACCTGCGGGCCAAGGATCGCGAACCTGGAGAGATCTAAGAACCGGGCCAAGCCCTTGGAGAAGGTCCTCACGGAGGCCATCAAGCCCCAGACGAAGGTCATCATCTTCGGAGAAGACCACGACCTCTACGGGGCCAAGTCCGCACTGGCCAACCTCTACAAGTTAATCAAGAAGGCCCACCCGCGGCTCAACTGCGTCTTCATCGAGCAGGGCGTGGACCACCAGCCACTCCTCGAGAGGTTCCTCGCCGGGGAGATGGACCGGGAGGCGTTCACCATGGCCAAGATGGTGGCCAACGCCAACGGGAAGGTCCCCGACGCCAACTACGTCAAGCTCTTCAACGACCGGATGCGCGCCTGGGACGACCTCGCCCTTGCGGCACACGCGGACGGCGCGAGCGTGATCCACGACGACTTCCCCGCCAGGATGACCTGGGACTACTACCAGCGGGGCATCAGCGACACGGAACCGCGGAACTTCCACATGGCGCAGGTGATGGAGGAGAGCTTCCGGACCGGTCGCTGCGATCTTGCGATCAAGGTCGTCGGCTACGCCCACGTCATGTCTCCCACCGCCGGCTCTGGGAGGAAGGAAGCGGGCAAGCTCCAGGAAATCCTCCGCGCCAAGGGCCTTCCGACCATCGCCACCATCTACTCGGACAACAAGTACGACCAGATGACCCCCTTCTTCTACCTAGACTACAAGTACGACACCTACATCCCGTACACCACCGAGGACGAAGGGGACTTCGATCCGGCGGATCCCAAGCACGAGGAACCGCGGAGGATCTTCGACGCCTACGAGAAAGAGTGCCTCGAGAAGGCGCTGCCGCTCATCCCGACGACCTCCGTCGCCGTCCGAGCGTTCAGCGAACTGCTGCCGGCCTACACGCCGGCGGGAGTGGTGAATCCCAAGGGCCAGGGTCGCTCGGCCATGATGGACCAGGTGGACTTCTGGCTGTGGATCGATAAGTCGCTGCAGACCAGGCCCTAGGAAACAAACCTACCATCGGAGAACCAGATGAAGCATTCCCTGCACCTGCTGTCCCTCGTCCTTTCGCTGGCCACCGTGCCGGCCCTCGCGCAAACCAACATCCGGGTCAATCCCCTGACATCCCTCGTCGGCGTCCACATGCTCGACGTGGACTTCAAGCTCACGGACAACGCCACCCTGGGGCCCACCCTGAGCTACATAAACTTCAGCGACGATGGCTACGACGTCACCGGATACAGCGCGGGGATCCGCGCGAACATCTACCTGAACGGAGAAGTCTTCACCCAGGGTTGGTACGTAGCTCCGCGCTTGCAGTACCTCAGCTTGAAGGTCGAGGATACCATCGGCTTGAATGCCGCGGAAGGATCCGCCGGCGCGCTCGACGGAGGAGCGCTCATCGGGTACCAGTGGATGTGGGAGAACTTCAACATTAACCTCGGCGCTGGCGTCACCTACATCGCCTCCGAGCGGATCAAGGTCAAAGATGACTTCGGCAACGAAGAGACGTACTCCGGCTACAGCGGTGTGGCCGTTCCGATCGAGTTCACGGTCGGCTGGAAATTCTAGAAAACTGCCCTACTAGAATGGTGTTAGTGCTCTACCGAGTAGCTCCTTGTTGTAGAAGTACATGAAGATGTCCAGATGGT
>SXUH01000181.1 GCA_005791855.1 Bdellovibrionales bacterium | reverse complement strand
ATCCAATCACCCCGACCACTTTTTTAATCAAATTCTACTTCGTCCGGGGTGTAGCGCAGTGGTAGCGTGCTTGCTTGGGGTGCAAGAGGTCGCTGGTTCGATCCCAGTCACTCCGACCATTTTTTTCGTTTGAAAATCATCCATCTTTAAATTTTGCCTCTCGACTCCTTGTCGGTCACGTACGGACGTACGCTCCCTTCGCGTCGCTCGGTCAAAATCTAAATCTGGATAATTTTGAAACGAAAAAAGGGGAGCATGCGAGGCTTCGCCCGCATGGGGAAGGGGAGCATGCGAGGCTGCGCCCGCAGGGGGAAGGGGAGCATGCGAGGCTTCGTCCGCATGGGGAAGGGGAGCATGCGAGGCTGCGCCCGCATGGGGAAGGGGAGAATGCGGGGCTGCGCCCGCATTGGGGGCAGCCTTGCTAGAAACTAGAAGCGGGAGGCGTAGTCGACTCTTTGGACGTTGTCAGTGAGGGTGCGGATCGAGCGGAGGGATGTGCTCTGGCATGGGTTCGGGCCGCCCCATCTGGCCTTCACGCAGAACTCGGTGGTCGGGCGGCCAGTTCGGACGAACTTGGCCACTCGCTGGAGTTGGTCGTTGGAGAGGAGGAGGCCGGCGTAGCCGTAGTAAGCTTTCTGTTCGATGAAGCTTTCGCACTTCACGCGGATGACGGCGTCGAGCTTGTCACCGTATTCGCTCAGGGCGCGGGCGTTCAGGTTGAACTGGCCGCAGTAGGTGGCGTCGTGTTCGGCGACGGCGGAGAGGGAGAAGAGAGCGACGAGGACGAAGAAGAACTTTTTCATGGGAGACCTTTTATTTTAAGTGTTACTTGGTGAGGACGCAGAAGGCGGGGCTGTAGCCTCGCTTCACGTCGAACTGGACTCGGACGAAGCCTCGGGTGTAGCCGGAGTTCTTGAAGAGTTCGAAGTAGACGAAGTCGATCCCGACGGCGTCGCCGAAGAAGTAGAGCCGGTCGCCGAGGTCCCGGAGGTCGCCGCCCTGGCCATTGAGCGTGTCGACGGTCCTTCGAACGTAGTCGTTCCTGGAGTTGGTGACGAAGACGTCGCTGTAGTCATCAGCGCCGTTGACGTTGAGGAGTTCCATCGAGGGCTTCCCGAGGTTCTTGATTTTGAACGCGAACTTCTGCTTCGGGAACTGGGTCATCTCGCAGGTGAAGGTCGTGACGTCGGCGGCGAGGGCCGAGAAGGAAAGCAGGGACAGTAGGGCAACGAAGTTGAATTTCTTCATGAGGGTCTCCTAGGGTGAATGATCCGGACTCAATAGGAGAGCGGGGAGTTAAAGTCAATAAATGACGCAATCGGTTAGTATATTCTATCTGATCGAAAGATCAAATATTTCTTGATTAACGAGAACCCTCACAATGAGTTTTTTCGTGGATGAGGCTTTAAAAAGCAGAACCTGCGTGGGCCCGATGACCTGGGCCCTGTTGTCGAGGACCACCAGGGCTGTGCCTTCGTCAATGCCGACGCCGACGAGGTTCGTGTGGAGAACGATTCCCGCCAAGCGGTTAAACCGACCTCGGACAATGAAGTGCTGGTCGACGATGATGTGCGGAGGGAGGAGTCCGAGGCCCCGGCCGAGTTCGACCTTGGCGCCGTTGATGACTCTGAGGTCGCCGGTCCCCGTGATCATCCGCTGGGACATGAAGGCTGTTCCCGCGCTGGTGCCACCGAAGGCAATCCCTTGGTTGAACTTCTGGCGGAGGAGGTCCGCGAGCCTCAGGGACTCGATGGTCTTCATGAGCTTGCTCTGGTCTCCGCCGGCGAAAAAGATCCCCGTTGCGGAGTTTATCAACCCTAGGACCTGTGCCGGGGATTGAGGTGTAAGAGGAGCCACTGCGATGGGAGCTCTGGTGAAGGCTGCGAGTTCTGCCCTAATGTTGGCCGCCCCCTCGAGGGACCCGGAAGCCCAGGGGACGACGAGGATGCGAGACTGTTGGGATCCGGAGAGCTGGACGAACCTTTGCATCGCCTCCCTGGGACGGGCGCCGCCGCCGATGAGGACGAGCTTTCCTGCGAAACAAGTGGAGAGGATGAAAAAAAAGAGGAGGAGAAAGTTCATGGGAGCCTTAAACACCATGAACCTCTCTCTGTCAAAACTCCTCCCGGATGGTTACTTAAATAGCTGATATGTCCTGGCTGGATTCTCGGATGACCTTTTCATTGTTACCATTGAATTTTTTCTTAGTTCGAGAATTGGACTTGTTTAATGCTTCTTGCTTCTCATCCAGGTAGACCTGCCTCTCATCCTTCATGGCATCGAGGGCATTGTCGACGCCCTTGATTCGCTCCTGCTTGCTACCGGTGATCTTCCCCTTCATGATCTGGAGGAAGGAAGCTACTTCACGCATTTTGTGGACGAAGAATTTTGGACTCATATTTTCCCCTTGTGATGTGGAGTTAGTGATCCAATTTTATGAGCACATTCCGTGCCAGCGGATAGGCACTTTTCAGAGGAGAAGATGGGGTTTTTTGCAACAGTTTCAGTCGAAAATGGGGATTTATGAGAGGAGGCAGCGTTGAGTCATTGACAGTGGATTATGAGTGAAAATTCCAAAAAAAATAGACAGGCCACCCTTCTTTAGGGATGATGAGTCAATAAACGATTATCTGAGTGAAGAAGACACAGAAATTCATTCCCCCGAGAGGTCAGACTCATGAGACTTAACCGCCTCATCATCCAAGGTTTCAAATCATTTAAGGACAAGACGGTCATCCACTTCGACGAAGGGATCACCGGGATCGTCGGGCCCAATGGTTGCGGGAAATCGAACATCGTCGACGCGCTCTTCTGGGTGATGGGGGAGCAGTCCGCCAAGCACCTGCGCGGGACCAACATGAAGGACTTGATCTTCTCCGGGTCCGCGAAGTATTCTCCGGCGTCCTTCGCCGAGGTGACCCTCGTCCTCGATAACGTCAACGGCAAGCACATCCACATCAACGGAGCGGTGGCCAAGCCCTCCGAGATCCAGCTCACCCGGAAGCTCTACCGCAACGGCGAGACCGAGTACCGGATCAACAACGAGCAGGCCCGGCTCAAAGACATCCACGAAGTGTTCATGGACACCGGCGCGGGGGCCAAGTCGTACTCGATCATCGCCCAGGGGGAGATCAACAAGCTCGTCCAGGCCAAGCCGGAGGAGCGACGGGTGATGATCGAAGAGGTGGCCGGGATCACGAAGTTCAAGCTCCGGAAGCGCGAGTCGCTCAAGAAGATCGAGCAGACCCAGGCGAACCTCGTCCGGCTGGAGGACCTCCAGGCCGAGATCTACAAGAACCTGAAGAACCTCGAGCGCCAGGCGGAGAAGGCCGAGAAGGCCCGCACGCTCCGGGAGCGGATCAAGAAGTACGAGCTCATCGTCGAGTCCCACAAGGAGCTCGACTTCATCCAGGACTTCGTCTCCGCGGACACCACCCTCGAGGCGCGGAAGACGGAGCTCGAGAACCTCACCCTCCGCCGGAACCAGATCGACCTCCTCCTCGAAGACGAGAAGATCCAGAAGGCCGACATGATGGAGCGGATCGACGTCGCCCAGGACGACTACAACACCCACTCCCGCGAGCTCGCCGCCGCCGAGGAGAAGGTCAAGCACCTCAAGAAGTCGTCGATCGAGAAGGAACGCCACATCGACCGCGCGAACCGGGAAAACCAGGAGCTCTCGGTGGACATCGAGAAGCGCACCCAGCGCCTCGAGGCCCTCCAGGCGCAGCTCGCGGACCTCGAGTCCGCCAACTACGAGCAGATGGACTTCTCCTCCCTGGAGGAGAAGGTCGACCTCCTGAAGACCCAGATGTTCGACCTCGAGGAAGAGCTCACGGAGAAGCGGAAGGGGCTGACGGCGGCCAAGGACCGGTTCCAGTCGCTGGACACCGAAGCCTTCAAGAACTCCTCCAAGCTCGAAGAGTACTCGCGCCTGCTCCAGGACCTCACCCTCGAGATTGAGACCCTCGAGAAGAGCACGTCGAACTTCACCGACGACCTCCTGAAGGACCGGACCAAGGTGAAGACCTCCGCGGCGAAGGTCGAAGAGCTCCGGGGCATCCTCTCGAAGCTCACGGCCGAGGTCGACGCGGCCAGTGCCGAACTCAAGGCGAAGGACGCCGCCTACCGGGACCTCTCCCGGGACGTCATCCAGCTCGAGTCCAAGCGCAGTTCCCTCATCGAAATCAACAACTCCTCCGAGGGGCGCCGGGCCGGCGCCGTCGAGCTCGTGAAGAAAGTGGACGACGGATCCCTCGAGGTCCTCGGGAAGCTCATCGAGTGCGACCCGGAGTACGCCACCGCCGTCGAGCAGCTCATCGGCGAGTCCATGGACGCCGTCCTTACCACCCTCGGTAGGGACGCCTTCACGAACCTCGTGAGCGAGTTCGAGGCCACCGTCGACGTCCTCTGGCCCCTCGACGCGGTCATCTCCGCGGAGTCCATCGGCCGGCTCGAGACCCAGGGCTGCCGGGACCTCAAGGCCCTGAGCGAGATCATCCGGATCAACAACCCGGAGTACGCCCAGCGGCTCGGGAAGATCCTGAACGGCTTCTTCGTGGTGGAGAACCTCACGCCGGAGCTCGCCGCGAAGATCAACCCGGACATCCAGTTCAAGGGCCTCGTCTCCAAGGACGGGAAGGTCCTCATCAAGAAGATCGGGAACTCCGTCGTCTACGGCGTCCGGAACAACTCCGCCTCCGAAGCCCAGGGGATGGTCCAGCGGAACAACCTCATCCAGGAGCTGGGCCTCCTCCTCACCGAGAAGCAAACCCTCCTCGGCGACCTCGAGGCCCGGATCAGGGAGCTGGAGAAGACCCTCGCCGAGAAGCGCGGGGCCCTCGAGACGCGGACCCGGGAGTTCCACGAGGTCAACACGATCTACGTCTCCACCAAGGCCGCCCTCGAGTCCAAGGAGGCGAATCAGTCATCCAACTCCTCGCGGCTCCAGATCCTCCAGGGCCGGAAGCAGGAAACCTCCCGGCAGCGCTTCGCCCTCACGGAGGCCGACGAGAAGATCGTCGACGCCAAGGAAGCGGTCGCCGAAACGGTGAAGGAGCTCTCCGGCGAGGTCGAAGACCTCGAGGGCCGCTACCACGAGCTCAAGATGAGCTACGAGAACGAGCGCGACGAGATGATGGAGCTCAAGGTGAAGTCCCAGAGCTACAAGCAGCACCTGAACTCCCTGAGCTCGCAGATCGGCGACGTCACCGCGCAGATCGACCGCTACAAGGAAAAGCAGGAGGCCAACCTCGCGCACCTGGAGACCTTCCGGGCGGAGAGCGAGGCGGCCCAGCAGGAAGCCGAAGCCGTCGAGGCGTCCAACCGCGAGATGGCGGAGGTCCTCTCGGAGAAGGAGACCTTCCTGAACCTCCTGAAGGACCAGATCTCCCAGGTCCTCTTCTCCATGCAGGACAAGGAGTCCGAGCTCAAGACCATCGTCTCGCGGATCAACAAGATCGAGAAAGATAACGTCGAGCTCGAGCTCAAGACCTCGCAGATCATCCAGGAGGAAGAGCTCCTGGTGAAGGACATCTTCGAGCGGTACCGGATCGACCTCCGGGCCGTCATCCTCCGGCACCTCGAGATCCCCGCCGACAAGGTGGCGGACCTTAAGGACGTCTCCGCCATGTACGTGATGGAGTCGGAGGACGGGCAGATCCGCATCGAGCACCAGGACTTCGAGTTCGAGAAGCGCTTCCCGGGGCAGATCAAGGAAGCCCGGGAGAAGTTCAAGGAGTACAAGACCGAGTTCAACCGCCTCGGGGAGATCAACTGGCAGGCCATCGAAGACTACGACCGGCAGAAGCTCCGGCACGACTTCCTGAAGTCCCAGGAGGAAGAGCTCAAGCGCTCCATGACCGACCTCCAGACGGCGATCCTCCACATCGACGAGAAGTCAAAGCTCCGCTTCAAGGAAGCCTTCACGGAGGTGAACGAACGGTTCTCGAAGGTCTTCCCGATCATCTTCGGCGGGGGCTCCGCCCGGCTCGAGGTCACCGGCGACCTCGACTCCATCGAGTGCGGCGTCGACATCATCGCCCAGCCTCCGGGGAAGAAGATGCAATCCATCACCCTCATGTCCGGGGGAGAGAAGGCGATGACGGCCGTGTCCCTCATCTTCTCGATCTTCCTCGTGAAGCCGTCGCCGTTCTGTCTCCTGGATGAGGTGGACGCGCCGCTGGACGACGCCAACGTGGGCCGGTTCAACGAGCTTCTCCGAGAGATGAGCTCGGAATCCCAGTTCATTTTGATCACGCACAACAAGAAAACCATGGAATTAAATGATACACTCTACGGTGTGACCATGCAGGAACCGGGCGTCTCGAAGGCCGTCTCGGTCCAGCTCCACTAAGAGAGGGAACATGAAGCACCTGGGTCTTTGTTTCGGCCTGCTCCTATCCACCGCGGGCTTCGCCAAGAGCTTCGTCCCGTCGTCGTTCTCGGCGAACTTCGAAGAGAGCTTCGTCTCCGTGGCCACCGGCAAGGAGAAGAAGGCCTACGGGAAGATCGACTACAAGTACCCGGGCCACGTGCGCTACGAGAAGACCTCGCCGGATCCCTCCACCTTCGTGAGCAACCCGGACAAGAGCTGGTACTACGTTCCTCCCTTTGTGAAGGGCGAAGAGGGGCAGGTCACGATCCAGAAGTCGAACCGGCTCCCGATCACGAAGTTCCTCGACTCCATCAAGGACGGGATCGAAGGCTCGAAGCTCTTCACCCACGCCTACAGAGGGAAGGAGCTCATCCTGAGCTTCGCCAAGAACGTCCAGAAGGACATGACCCTGAGGGAAGTGCACCTCGAGGCCCAGAAGAACGCCAAGGACGTCCAGAAGCTCAGCGAGTTCGAGAAGCTCGTGCTGGTCTACGCCGATGGCCGGAAGGTGACGCTGAAGTTCCTCGATCTGAAGGAAGAGGTGAACTTCCAGCCGAGCACCTTCGTCTTCACCGTTCCGCCGAAGACGAAGGTCACGAAGTAAAGTGGAAGTTCCTCCCCTAGATCCCGTAGGCCTTGATCAGAACACTTAGACCGAAGACATTCAGGACGAGCGTTAACCCGTAGAAAGTTAAGTTCATGCGGACTCCTATGGATGGTTTAAGCGGCGTGGGCGAATTGGATGTAGATGTCTGTAGTGTGGTCTTCCTGTCGCTTAAAATGAATTAAGTTTAGGGATGTCTGAGTGATCTTTATCAAAGTCGAGTCTAGATCACAGTCAACATAACTAGAATTTGTTGATGTAGCGGCTATCCATGTGCAATTAGTGAAATTGCAATTTATAAACTTACAGTCTCTTATATGTGAAAACTCAAAGTTGCAATTTTCAAAGACGCAATTGGAGAAGGTGACTCCTTTAAATTCACAGGCATGGAATACGCAATCGGAGAAAACCACTTGCTGGTAGGAGCTCTTCACAATGGAAGAGCTAGAGAGGGTTTGGGAGGAGATGACCAGGCCAGTTAGCTCTTCTTCCTTAACGAGCTGGTAGCTGGCGGATGATACGAATTGAGTCATTTCAATTGTTTGGGTGATCATGGTTCCTCCGATGCGTTCTTTGCATTCCATACTGCAATAGTACAGTATTTAACCTATTGCGTCAAGAATTAAAATTGCATTAAGGATTTTTTTTGCATTCCGATAAGGAATTCAAGGGGGTGGATATGATCCGCTTTAATCCAGAGTTCTTAGAAAATTTCCTTGCAGTAGTACGTAAGTACATGCAACTACGAGGATCTCTCACCCAGAAAGATTTATCAGAAATGATGAACGTGGGCATTTCCACAATGAGTAGATTTCTCAATTTGAAAACTTCGAATGTCGACGAGCAACTGGTTGCAAATCTCATTGCAACACTGGGGATCCCTCTCCACGAGGTGATCGATGGGGTGGAAGAAGATTCCACGGAGACGCTGAAGCGGCTGGTTCAATTTTATAAAGAGCAGAAACCTTCCGATCTGCCTTCCGGGAACGACACCGAAACGCAGTCGAGGAACGATTCCGTTTCAAGAGGTGCGGCCGACTCCCTCCGGAGGACGACGGCGACGATCAACGTCGCCGGGAAGAAGCAGACGCTGCCGTTCGGAGAGTCTCCGCTCAATCAGACCAAGACCGACGTCACCATCCGGGAGAAGCTCGAAACCCTCTCCCCGAGACAGAAGGCCTACCTGAACGACTTCTTGAACCTAGACGTGAACGACCGCGACCTCATTGTCGATTTGGGCGATGCTATCTTCCGATACTTCCGCCAAAGGAACGTTGAATTCTAAGTGAGTAAGTTTTTAATCCTCCTCTTCATCTGCGCCCCCGCGTTCGCCGTGCCTCAGGACATCGAGGTCTGGTTCCTCTCGAACGCGAAGGTCTCGGAGCTCGGCGAGCTCTTGCGGAGGCCCGACGTGCGGTTCTCCGCGAAGACCGCCGAGCTCCAGTGCGAGGTCATGGGAGACTACTGCTTCGATCCGCAGTTCGGCCTGTACAAGAAAGACGACCTGGACTTCGACGCCAGACCGACGGTCGAGGCCGGGCCCACCATCCCCACCGGGGCCTCCGTCGACCGGGACGTGCTCAACTGCGAGAGCACGAACTACTGCGACGTCTTCTGCGGGACGGCGCGGGCCGAGGCGAAGAGCGCGAAGCCGGCCCTCGACCTCTGGGTCGACACGAGCTCCTCCATGCGGGAGTTCGACCACGCCGCGAAGGACGGGAGCTGCCACCGGAAGAGCCTCGTGCGCAAGCTCGACGTCACCTGCGGGTTCAACCAGAAGGTGAACGTGATGATGTT
>SXUH01000180.1 GCA_005791855.1 Bdellovibrionales bacterium | reverse complement strand
CGTAGAGCAGACCGATGGGGGCCAGGAGCAGGGTGAAGGTCAGGGTACGGAAGCTCTTGAAGCAGGTTTCGAAGACCCCCTTCATCCCCCGGTGCTTCGACTTCGTGGCGTTGACGTCAAGGAATTCGGCTTTCGGCGTTTCTATGGGCCCCTCGCAGGTTTGAGATAAACCCTATGCTAAGAGGGACTAGAACTAAAATCAATTTGGCCCGGGTTTCATGCAGTTGCGAAGGGGAAGCCAGCTCCCCTGGTCACCCGGCGGGCCAGATGCCAACTTTTCACGGCTCCGGCAACCCGTCCCGGACGTTCTCGATGTCCTTGTCCTGGTTCACTCTCCACACGTCCAACCGGGATGGATCCTCGGGGTCGAGGGCTCCCACGGCGAAGGCCTCGTACCCGGCCTTCGGGTCATAGCAGTCGGCCGCGGGTCCCTTGGAGAAGAAGAGCCGGATGTTCGCCTGGGCCCGCACCCCGAGGGCCTTGTAGGACTTCGGGTAGAGCTCGAGGGAAGTGGTCTTCACCTTCCTCCCCTTCACGTACTTCTTCGCACAGCTGGCCATGAAACCGAAGACGTACCGGTGGTTCTCCTTCTGCTTCACGTCCCTCAGGGCCTTCGAGAGGTCGTAGGTGTAGGCGGCGATCTTCGGGTCCCCCTTCAGGGCCCTCAGCGCGGTGTGGAGACTCAGGAGGTGGAGCTTCGCCTCGGCCTGGAGGAACTTCGCCCGGAAGTAGATCGAGAGGTGGCCCGCGAGGAGCTGGCAGTCCTGCTTGGTGAGCGGCGGGGCGCAGGTCTTGATCGCGGAGAGGTGGGCCTCGCAGAACTTATGCTTCGGATCTTCGCAGTCCGTGTTGATCTGCTTGACCAGGCTCAGGGCCGTGCCGCTCAGGAGGGGCTTCGCGTCCTTCGTCTTCGCACACTGCTCCCGCAGACCGTAGAAGCAGGAGCGCTTGAAGTACATCTTGCTCAGGGCGCTCTCGCCGGTCTTCTTCATGAGCCGGCCGAGGGACCGGCAGGCGTAGGGTTCGAACTCGTCGCAGGCCTTGGTCAGGAACTTCGAAGCCTCGGGGATCTTACTCTGCGCGAGGAGTGCTGCCCCGGCGTAGGTGCACCCCTCCACTTCTCCCTTGCTACAGAGCGCCTCCCCGACGATGTACGCCTTCTCCCACTCCGACTTACTCAGGTAAAAGGCGCCGAGCTTTACGCAGGCCGGGATGTCGCGCTTCGCGCACTCCTGCATGAGGCCCGCTTCATTGGCGAGGGCGGAGGTGGCGAGGAAGAGGAGGGCGAGGAAGATGTTCATCCACCTATGGTAAGCCGAACGGAGCGAGAGATAAAGCCCCTGGCGTGAGCCAGGGGCGAAAGGAGTTAGTCTTTAGTACTGGGTGTAGTCGATCGCCGAGATCGAATCGTCCCACTCGTAGTTGTAGTCGGAGAGGTCGTAGATCACGCCCTGGAGCTCGACGGAGTAGCCGTAGTAGTCAGCGTACTCGTAGACGGCGACCGTGAACCCGGCCGGGATGATGGCCGAGGAGATCTCGTTGTCCATGCCGTAGGTCCGGAGGTCGGAGACCGACTGCCCTGGGCGCAGACAGAAGCTGCGACCCTGGAAGTTCTCGTACTCGTAGAAGCAGGCCTGCGAGTTGGTCGGGGCCGGGATCGGGTACGGTCTTGGGATCGGCACTGGTCTCGGGATCGGCCTTGGCATCGGTGCCGGTCGCGGTCTCGGGATCGGTCTCGGGTACGGATTCGGTCTCGGCGCCGGTCTCGGGATCGGCACTGGTCTCGGGATTGGCCGTGGTTCCGGTCTCGGCGGGAGCGGTCTTGGCATCGGCCGCGGCGGGATCGGTGGCCTCGGCGGCGGGGCGGGTCTCGGGTTCGGCGTAGGCCTCGGGGGACGTGGTCCTGGATTTCTCTGAGCGAACCCTGGGTCCGTGAGCGCCACGGAGAGGAGAAGGATCAGGAAAGATTTCAATGCATTCATGCTTGTTACCTCGTCTGAAAGATTAATATCACTCCTTAATCATAGAGACGGGGAAGGGATCGCCCACTCAAATCCAAGGGCTGTTAGAAGATACTAGGTTTCCACCGAGGGTGAAGTCAGAATGTCACCGGTACCCAAGTGCTCTAATCGGATTCTGAGAGAGCGCGGGCGAGGAAGTGGTTGAAGGGTCGGATCAGCTGGAAGCTCTTGTCTACCAGTTTTCCGAAGCCCGGTTTGGTAACCTCCGGGAGGCCCACGGGAGCGGAGACGGTGAAGCTCTTGAGCTTCATGAACTCCACCTGCGGATGATCCGCGGGGAAGCCCTTCGGCGCGCGCGTCAGGGTCTGTTCCGTGTCAAGGCCCGGGAAAGCTTTCTTGAACTTCTTCTCTCCCAGAATCTTCCGCAGCTCGTCTCCGTGGTTCAGGAGGTACCGGCGCAACCGAAGGAGCTTGTCAGGTTCGGGCATCCACACTCCTCCGGCGACGAAGACTTCCTTGGGAGAGACGTGGAGGTAGTACCCCGGCAGGTGGCCCTTCTTCCCGCCGTAGGCGAAGTAGGCGCCGAAGTTTTCCTTGTAGGGATTCTTGTTCTCGCTGAAGCGCGTGTCCCGGTTGAAGCGGAAGACGCAGTCCTTGGGCTCGAGGTCCGGGAGCCGCTCGTCCCACTCGCGGATCCGGACGATGAGCTCCTGCACGAGGAACTCGAACTCTCTCTTGGCGAGCTGGTACTCGTCCTTGTGCGCGTGCATCCAGGGCGTGTTGTTGTTCTTCTTGATCTTCTTTAAAAAGCTGAGAGCATTCTTCATGGGAGCTTCCTCGATTCCTTTCGCTTCATCGCGGCCCGCACCAGCCAGCTGAAGATCTTGCTCCCCTGGGTGGTGAACTCCTCCTCCGGGTGGAACTGGACCCCGAGCACGGGCCGGTCGTTGAACTCCAGGCCCTCGGCGATGAGGCCAGTGTTCGAGACCGCGGTCAGCTTCACATTAGGCCATCGGGCGGAGTTCTTCAAGTAGTAGTCCATGCGGACTCCCTGGTGGTGGTTCTTGACCGCCAGGAAGCTCAAGCCGGGGAAGAGCTCGCGGAGGATGGAGTCGCTGTCGCTGACATTTATCTGGTCCATCAGGTCCCGGCGGTTCCGGATCCCGAGCTCCGTCTTGATGTCGACGTACAAGGGGATCCCCTGAGAAACGGCGAGCATCTGCATGCCCCGGCAGATCCCCAGGACCGGGAGGTCCTCGAGCTTCCGGTCCTTGAAGTACCGGCCCAGGAGCCCGAACTCGAAGGGGTCCCGCTTCTTGCCATTACTGGTGTACTCCACCAGGTGGTCGAGCTTCCTCGTGTAGACCCGGAGCTCCTCTTCCACCTCGGAGAGGTAGTACTTGGGATCGATGTCCACTCCCCCGGGGATGACGATCCCGTCCACCTTCTCGAGGTCCGGCGAGGACGTCGCGGAGAGGTCCAAGACGGTGAGCTGCGTTTTGAAGATTTCAGAGACCTTCTTCAGGGCCTTGCTGTAGGATCCGGTGCACTTGGTGGTGCAGCCGATAACGACGGTTTCAGCGACGGCGGAGAACGAAACCAGGAATGCCAGGCCCCAGACCAGGTATTTTTTTTGCATGAGATCTCCTCTTAAAGTAAGTGTAACAGAGATTTAAAAAATCAAAGAGATTTTGCATGACACGAACCGTCTTTTTTACACATCGCACTTGTAATCCTCTTCCTCTCAATACAGAATCATTCCCATCAATCGCTCATAGATAAGGACAGTATGAAGACAAGAATCATGACTCTCACTTTCGCTCTCTTACTAAGCTCGCTCACCGCCGAAGCCCAGCTCGATCGCCAGGGCCTGAAGAAGAACGACGTCGAAGCGTGCCTCACCGAAACCAAGGTCAAGCGGCCGGCCCCGGGAGTTGCTCCGACGCCGGAAGACCGGCAGAAGATGGACGCCTGCCTTCGGAAGAAAGGGGTCATGCGCAAGGAGACGCCGGATCCGAAGCGGGAAGCCTTCAAGAAGGCCGTCGACAGCTGCCTCGTGGAAAACGGAATCCCGATGCCAAAGGACGCCACTCCTCCGAGCGAGAAGGAGCGGTCGATCGTCGAAGCCTGTCTAACCAAGAAGGGCTTTGGCCCTCCCGCGAAGGCGAAGAAGAAGTAACGTATGAAGAACTTATTCCTCCTGGTCCTGTGCTCCCTCGCCGGCTCCGCCTTCGCCTCGGACCTCGCGAACCTTCCTAGGCCCTTCTCCGTTCCCGAAGGGAAGGCCGTCTTTTCTGATTTTAAAACCGCGGCCTACCAGCTCGACTACGACGTCCCTCGGAAGGAAATCCTGGGGTCGGCGGAGATCGTCTTCGAGACCGTCCAGGAAGGTCTTCCGGTCTTCGACTCCGTCGTCGACCCCACCTCCGTGAACCTCGATGGAGAAGAGGTCAGTGCTCGGCTCACCGCCACTCCTTCCGGCGAGACGAAGGTTCGGGTGATTCTAAAGAAGGTCGCCCCGGGGATCCACCGCTTGAAGATCAAACTTCCGATCCGGGAGTACGTCGAGTTCACGGACGCGGACGTCAAGCACGCGTTCTGGCTCGGAGACCTGCGAGACCGGGACTACCTCGAGCGGTTCCTGCCGGCCAACCTCCTCTTCGACCGGGTCGCCATGGAGCTCAAGGTCCGGATCACGGGGACGAGCAAGCCTCACCGGGTCTTCACCAACGGAGAGGTCGAAGCCCTCAGCGATTCGGAGTTCCGGATCACCTATCCGGAGACCTACAACTCGTCTTGTCTGTTCTACCATCTCGTCCCCACCGACAGCGTCCTCACTAAATCTTTTAGCATCTCCTCCAGCGACGGACGGACCATCCCGGCCATGGTATACATGCAGCAGCCGGGCAACAAGAACACCTTAAAGGAGTTCGTCAGCGCCACCCGGAAGATCATGAAGGAGCTCGAGGACGACTATGGCCCCTTCCCCCACCCCGCTCTTCTCATCTACACGGTTCCCGAGGGGGGGATGGAGTACGCCGGGGCCACTGCGACGGCCCTGTACGCTCTGGGACACGAGCTCTTCCATTCGTACTTCGCCCGGGCCGTCATGCCCGCCGATGGAAACTCCGGCTGGGTGGACGAGGGCCTTGCGAGCTGGAGAGACTCGGGCTACCCGTCCCTCACGAGCCTCCAGGGGAGTTCCCGGATGGCGGACCACGGGGAGTACAACCGGGTTACAGACGAGCGCGCCTACGGCTTCGGGAAAGACTTCTTCGCGTACCTCAACGGGAAGTACGGGTCCCTCAAGCCGTTTCTCCGGGACTACGTCCAGCGCCGCTCGTTCCAGCCCTTCGGCATGAAAGACTGGATCGAGGCCATGAACGACTTCTACGGGGTGGATCTGGCGCCTGAGTACAAGACCTACGTCTTCGGCCGGGGAGAGCTTCCGAAGGGCCTTTCGATGAACCACCGGGTTCATCGGGAATTCACGAAGAAGGAGCTTCTGCGGCTGCTCTAGAGAAGGTCGG
>SXUH01000179.1 GCA_005791855.1 Bdellovibrionales bacterium | reverse complement strand
GCTGACCCAGACGCTCCTGAACCTCCTTAACAATGCCTTCGACGCCGTCAGCGAACTCCCCGAACGCTGGGTCCGGGTGGAAGCTCACCGGGAGGGGCAGGCCTGCGCCCTCCGTGTCACCGACAGCGGGGCGGGCATCCCCCAGGAGCTCCGGGACCGGATCATGCAACCGTTCTACAGCACGAAGCCGAGCTGCCTGGGCTCGGGGCTCGGGTTCAGCATCAGCAAAAAGATCGTCGAAGCCCACCACGGCACCCTCTCCCTGGCCGAAGCTTCGAATCACACCTGCTTTGAAATCCGCTTACCGGAGACGGCCTCACATGAACACCGCAACTAGCCTTTCCATCCTGCTCGTCGATGACGAACTCGAACTCCTGACCTCCCTGAGCATGTACCTCCGGGTCATCGGCCACAATCCGTGGACCGCGGTCTCCGCCGACGAAGCCGAGCGACTCATCCGGAGCAACCGCTTCGACCTGGTGATCTGCGACGTCATCATGCCCCAGATGAGTGGCCTGGAATTCTTCCAGCGGATCAAGGCCTCGATGCCAAGCTTCCCTCCCTTTCTCTTCTACAGTGGAGTCCTCGACTGCCCGATCAAAACCCCCTTCGAGCCGGGGATCCTCGGGTTCCTCCAGAAGCCGTTTTCCATGACAACCCTGACGGATCTGCTTCCGAAGGTAACGCAGATCCACTCCGACCGAATCGGTTAGCCTTAGAGCCCCGTACCATCTCAGCGACGTGGTGACGTGGTAGCCTCACCTGAGGAGCCAGCCGATGTCAGAAGATAGCGACAACCTTTGCCAGTCCGTTCTCATCGTCGACGACGACGCGGACATCCGGACCGCGATCGCCGACGTCCTTGAGATCGAAGGCCACCACACCCTCGAGGCTTCCAACGGGAAGGAAGCCCTGGAGATCCTCGCGAAGAACGAGAAACCCTGCCTGGTCCTCCTGGACATGATGATGCCGGTGATGAACGGACGGGAGTTCCTGGACGTGGTCATCGCCAGCAGTAACCTCCGGCCCCTCCCCGTGGTCATCGTCTCGGCCCACGCGACGGTGGCCGAGACCAGCGGCGCCGTCGGCTTCCTCAAGAAGCCCGTCAACATCGACTCCATCATCAAGGTGGCGGCCCAGTACTGCAGTAAGGCGGCCGGGGCGTCAGAAGAAGATCGACGTCTTTAGCGAGAGCTCCCGGAGGAGGAAGTAGTTGTAGCTCACGCCGACCACGAAGTGGCGGTTGAAGGAGTACTGCACGCTCGCGAAGAAGTCGTTTGTCTTCCGCTTCGGGTACAGGGCCCCGGTCCGGTACTCCGGCGCCGAGGAGTGCTCGTTCCGGAGGGCGACGTTGTAGAGGACGTTGGAGCGGAGGTACGAGAGGGAGTAGAGGAAGATCTGCGTGGCCTCATGGTCGATCTTGTACTTCGTCCGGATGGCGCCGGCATCGAAGAAGAAGTTCCGCGCCCGGAGGCCCACCGAGTAGGTCTGGACCTTGAACTTCTCTTCGTACTCGAGGCCGGCTCCTTCGTCTTCGAGGTAGAAGTCGTCGTCGTACATGGAAGCTCCGAGGGTGAGCGGACCAAGCCGGCTCGACACCCCGAACCCCGGGTTCACCCGCTTGATCACGGAGTGCCGTTTAAGGATGAGGCCCAGGTCGAAGCCGAGGTCCTTCTTCGAGACCACCTTCCCGCCGACCGCGAGGTTGAGCTTGCGGTTCTCGTACTGGTGGTGGGCGACGTTCCGCTCGAGGAAGTCTTCGTCCGTCTCCCGGACGCGGTTCCCGAAGAAGCTGTTCTCAAGCGTCGGGCTGATGAGGATCCCGCCCACGCGTCCGGTCCCGGAGGCGAGGTTGAAGTTCACCGCATTGTTCGCCTGGGCGATGGCCTCGACGCCGATCCCCTTGTCGAAGCTCACGGTGGCCGGGTTGAAGTTCGCGGAGGTCGCGGGGGACGGGAGGGACATGGAACTGGAGCGCCGGCCCTGCTTGCTCACCCCCGAGCAGTTGGGGATGTCGACGATGTCACACAGGTTCACGCCGGACTTCGAGTGGGCGAAGTCACCGGCGACGGTGAAGATAACCAACCAAATGAGTAGCCTGGGCATCCGGGTCCTTGAGAGAAACCTACCTCTCTAGAGTAACACCATTCGGGGGCCGCTCAAGGGCGCATTTTTGCCTGGATGGCGGTAGAAGACTCCGTACCGGAAGGCCCAGTTCCAGCGCACGGTGACCAGGGCTCGATCAATCTGCGCGGAGGCGATCAGGGACCTCCAGTCTTCCCGTCGGAAGGCGCGGGCGATGGAAACCTCTCCGTCGTTCCGGATGACGTGGTTGAACGAGAGGAGCCTCGTGAGCCGCCGGAAGAGGAAGGTCGCGAGCCGGCTGCGGTGGAGGTCGTTGACGAACCAGGCGACGCAGCAGTTCTCCGTCATCCAGCGCAGGAGCCGGGCGACGTCCGCATCGGAGAGGTGGTGGGCGACCTGGGTGCAGGTGATGAGGTGGTACGGCCTCTCCGGGTGGAAGGCGAAGACGTCTCCGGTGAAGTACTCGATCCCTAGGGTCGGAGCCGTCGCCCGGCGGGCGAGCTCCGTCGCGAGGGGATTGAGTTCGATCCCGTGGATGGCCGTAGGGATGGACTTCCTCCGCGCGAAGCTCGCGAGCCGGCGGCAGCCGTCACCGAAGCCGAAGCCGATGTCGAGCACCCGCAGCGGTCGGTCCTTCGTGTATTCCGAAGCGAGCTCGAAGGCCCGGCAGGTCGCGGAGTGCGTGTTCGTGAGGCGGTTGATCAGGGCGAGGACCGCGAGGGTCCGGGCGAAGAGTTCGGGCGTGTAGCCGGTCCCGTCGAGGATCTCCCTTTCAGTGCTTCTGGATTTCAGCATGCGGAAGGTCGGCGGCCGCGCTCTCGATGATCTCCCGAGTCTCGTTCCCGGCGTCGCGGACCTCGAGCCGGTCTTTGATCATCCGGTCCTTCGCGAACTCGATGACGGAGTACTTGCAGAGGATGTCGATGTACTTGTGGACGAGCTTGGCGCAGCGGACGTCGCCGATGGGGTAGAGGAAGTCCATCAGCGTTTCCCGGAGAAGGCTGAACTCCGTGAGGAGGTCCGAGAGGGAAAACCGCGTGAGCACGGCCCGGTGGAACCCGTGGGACTTCCCGAGTTCGTTCTCGTCGACCGTGCCGCTGCGGAGGATGTCGATGAGCTGCTCGAGGAGCTCCGGGATGTGGTCGTTCAAGATGATGGACTGCTCGTGCCGGGACGAGGAGATGACTTCTCTCACCATCCTCTCCCACTGATGGAGGATGACTTTCTTCAAGGTGCTAAGCGAGACTCCCGTTTCGTGGAAGGTTTGGTGTGTGGTCATGGTTTTATGATAAACCGATTCCGATGAGAGGTCCTCCTGGGAAGAGAATATTAAGGAAAAGTTAAACTTCGGAGCTGTCAGGTACTCGTCCTGGAGAGCGTCGACCGCGCTCTCCAGGGACATAAGAAAAATTAGAAATCTAAAAGCTTGATCGGATTAGCTAGCTTAATACCGTTCCAGAGTGAAACGCTAATCTTTGGATCGATGGCCTGCGCCTTCTCGAGGGCGAGCTTCTTCACATCCTCGCCCTTCACCTCGAAGGTTTCCGTGATGCCCATCTCGCAAGAAGTCGGGGTGGTGTTCACGACGGAGACCGTGACCTCGTTAACGTACTTGGAGTCTTCGCTTTCGTGCACTGGTCCGAGGTCGACCCGGAGCTCGAGCTTCCCGGCCCGGCACCCGCCGTAGGACAGTTCGAGCTTCATCTTCGAGTCATCGGTGTCGCAGTACTGGACACCCTGCCAGTCCCGGCAGTTTAGCTTTTCTTTTTCGATGGAGGTCACCGTCGGCAGCTCCTGCGCGAGAGCGGTGAAGGAGAGGAGGAGGCAGGCGCCGGCGAGCATTTGCAGTTTCATGGAATCCCCTTGGTGTGTTGGCTTAGGGGTTATGATGACAGATTCTAGAGGCCGGGGAAGTCCGGTGGGTACTTTCTACACTGTCCTCAGTAGAAAGTAGTGGAAACCAGAAGGAGCGTATTCCCCGTGAAGGTCCGGTAGAGCCCGAGGGAGGGCATGGAGAAGAGCTTCTCTGGCCTCGTCCAGGTGAAGGCCGCGCCCACTCCCGTGCTCAGCTCTTCGTAGGGTGTGATGCCCGTGTCCCGCATCCGCCCGTAGCCGAGGGTGAGCCACCGTTCGTCCAGGACTTCGTACTGGAGGTCGAGGCCGACCTCGCCGACGCAGCGGAAGGTCCCGAGCCGGACGAAGCCGTCGTCCGAGTCGACGTGGGCGCAGGACTGGGTGCCGGAGACGCCGAGGGAAGCCTTGGACCCCGGTGGGTGGAAGTTCAGCGCCAGCTGGTTCGCCGTCATCTCCAGCCGGGTGCGCTCCGGATCACCGTTCGTCTTTTCGATCTTCGTCCGGAAGATGTTCTGCCCGAAGACGTAGGTCCAGTCGACCCAGTCGCCGCGCCAGAAGTTGAGCTTCACCACGTAGTTGATCTGGTGCTCGGGGCTCGTGTAGAAGATCGGGGCGGTTCCGACCTCGACCCTCGAGAAGAGGCCGAAGTTGAGGGAGTTGGCGAGGAAGGTCGAGTTGATGTTCCCCAGGGGGGCCCTTCCGAAGGCGAGGGTGCCTCGCTGGATGGTCCGGGCGTTGATCGTCGTCACCGGGTTGAAGTGGACGTCGGCCGCGGCCGCGGGCCGGAGGAAGAGAGCGATGAAAGCGATCAGGAATGCGCGCATGCCCTGATTATAAGTCGGAATTAAAATTTATAAAGAGCGGTAAAAAGTTATATCCGGTGCGCCTTCCTTTTTCACCGCTGCCGCGCTTTGATCTAGGGATGAAGAAACTCATCGAGGGCCTGGAGGAGAAGCTCCGGTCCTTGTTTTAAGGAGAAGGTGCATGGCTTTTTACGTAGACGGATTCGTCCTCCCGGTCCCGAAGAAGAACGTGGAGAAGTACAAGAAGGTCGCGAAGCTCGCCGCGAAGGTGTGGCTCGAGTACGGAGCCCTGGAGTACCACGAGTGCATGGCCGATGACGTGAAGCCCGGGAAGCTCACGTCGTTCCCGCAGAGTGTGAAGCTCAAGGCCGGGGAGGTGGTCTTCTTCTCCTGGATCACCTACAAGTCCCGGGCCCAGCGGGACCGCATCCTGAAGAAGGTCATGGCGGATCCGCGGATC
>SXUH01000178.1 GCA_005791855.1 Bdellovibrionales bacterium | reverse complement strand
GCACCGCGTTGGCGACGTCGGAGGCCTCCGCTCTGGTGGGCCTGGAGTTGGTGATCATGGATTCGAGCATCTGGGTGGCGGTGATGACCGGCCGGCCGATCTCGTTGCAGAGCTTGATGATCTTCTTCTGGATCGACGGAACCAGGTGGTTCCCCACTTCGACTCCCATGTCCCCGCGGGCGATCATGATGGAGTCGGAGACCTGGATGATGCTTTCGATGTTGTCCAGGGCCTCGGGCTTCTCGATCTTCGAGACGATGGGAACCTGGACCTTCATGGAATGGAGGAGGGCCTTCACGTCGAGGACGTCCTGGGCGGTCCGCACGAAGCTCAGGGCCACGTAGTCGATCCCCTGCTTCAGGCCGAAGAGGAGGTCTTCCCGGTCCTTGTCGGTGAAGCTCGGAGCGGACACCTTCACGTACGGGAGGTTGATCCCCTTGTTCGACTTCAGGGTTCCGCCGACCTTGACCTTGATCTTCAGGACGTCGCGGTCCTTCTCGATGGCTTCGGCCTCGAGGAGGCCGTCGTCGAAGAGGATCCGGGCGCCGACGTGGGCGTCCTTCACCAGGTTCTTGTAGATCGTCGGGATGAAGTTCTTCGCGTACTCGGGGTACTGGTCCTTGACGTGGGAAGGGCCGATGACCCACACGTCGTTGTCGTTGAGGGTGAGCGGCTCCGGCAGCTTGTCCACGCGGATCTTCGGCCCCTGCAGGTCGAGGAGGATGGCGATCTCGATGCCGACGTTCTTCGAGGCTTGTCTGATGTTCTTGATGGAGGCTTCGTGAGCTTCGTAGGTACCATGGGACATGTTGACCCGGGCGGCGTTCATCCCGGCCCGGATCATCTTTTCCAGCATCTCAATCGTATTGGAGCTAGGTCCTATGGTCGCAATGAGTTTGGCGCGACGATTAGACATGAGAATTTTCTTTTACAAAAAGTTATTAAAGGTTAACCGATACGTTTAATGTCTTTCAACTGATCCATCTGATCCTTGTGGCTAACCTTGAGACCGTGAATCTGGTTCTCGTAGCTGTAAATCAAACGAGCTTTCTCATCTTCGTAGATCTGCTTCAGGCGCTCCACTTCGACCGATTGGTTCATGTCCTTCTCAGCTAACTCTTTAGTCTTCGAGACGGTCAATTCTTTCAATTTAGACTCATAATCGTCAGTAAGCAACTTTAATTTTGTATCATTGTTGGCCTGCATAACATCCATCTTTTGCTTGAATGTCGCTGTCAGGTGGTTGATCGAACTCCGGAGCTTGTGCTCTCTTTGATCAAGTATTAACTGGTGGGACCGCGCCTCCGCGATCCTCCGGTCTTCTGCCATCTTATGGTGCGTCTCGAGCTCCCGGTCTTTCTTCGCGGTGACTTCCTGGAGCTTCTGATCCATGGTCAGCTTGAGGGTTTCGTTTTCCTTCTGGTACTTCCCGAGGCGCTGCTCGTAGCCTTCGACGATCGAGTCCATGGTCTTCTCGAACTCGCGCTTCATCCCGTAGAGCTCGTTGGTGTGCGCCTCGTTCGCCTTCTTGATGAACTTCGCCTTGTCCTCGTTGGCCACCTTCGTGACGTCCTCGAGGTTCGTGCGCGACTGCTCCTCGAGCGTCTTCATCGACTTGTTGAAGCTCTCCTTCAGGTTGGTCAGGCGCTCGTTGGCCTGGGTCCGCTCCTGCATGATCTGGCGCTCGTAGGCCGCCGTCGAGATCGCGTTCTGCTGCTCGCGGTTGGTGAGCTGCTGCAGGGCCTTGGCCCGGTCCTTCGCGATGGTCGTGACCTTGTCTTCCGTCATCTCCCGGGTCTTCTTATCCAGGTTCGCGGTCGCCGCCGCGGCCTCGTCCTTCAGGGTCTGGTAGTGCTCTCGCTCTTCGAGCTGGGACCGGTCGTGGTAGGTCATCCGGGTCTCCTCCAGCTTGTTCTGGAGATCCTTCACCCGCGCCTTCTGGACGTCGACGTCCTTGTTGGCCGTCTGCTCGGCCATGAGTCCGCCGAGGCCCGTGGCTCCGGCGTCGCTCCGCTCCTTCTGGTCCTTGAACTCCTGCAGGCGCTTGTTAAAGCCCCGCTGCATGTCTTCCACGTGGTGCTGGTGGGCCCGGTTGGTCTTGAGCGCCTCTTCCTGCTGGACCTTCGCGAGGTCCCCGTGCTTCTTCGAGTAGTCCGAGGACAGCTTCGTCGCCTTGTCGCTGAAGGTCCGCTCCGCGGTGATGAGGCGGTTGTCCGCGAACTTCCGGAGCTGCTCCTTCTCCGCCTGGGCGACCTCCTTCGTCTTCTGGAGGTTGGTGTTGAGCTTTTCCTTCAGGGCCGCTTCGTCCTTGAACTTCTGCCGGTTCAGGTAGTTCACGTGCTCTTCGTTGTCCCGCACGAGCTGCTCCTTCTCGCGCCGGAACTCGTCCTTGAGGCCCGCGCCCGCGCCGGTGAGCTTCTTCTGGTAGCCCTGGAGCTGCTTCTCCTGACTGGCCCGGAGCTCGTCGATGTTCCGGGAGTAGTTCTTCTGCTTGTTGGCCGCGAGGTCTTCGCTGTGTTCTTTCTGGGAGGCGAGGTTCTTGTTGTAGCTGGACTTGATGTCGCTCAGCCGCTGGGCGAAGTCCTTGCGCTTGGTATCGGCGTCGGTCGCGAAGTCGGCCTTCGCCTTCTCGAGCTCCTCGCGCTTCTTCGTCTTCACCGTGTCGATGGCTTCGGCGGTCTTCTCCTGCAGGTGGTTGAGCTTCTTCTGGTAGCTGTTCTCGAGCTCCGCCTTGTCTTCGATGAAGGTTTCCTTCTGCTTCTGCATGACGTGGTCGGCGCGGTCGTTGGTGTCGCTCACAAGCTTGTCCGTGGCGGCCTTGGTCTTCTGGGCGGAGTCACGGAAATATTCGCGGTCCTTTGCGAGCTGCTTTGTGTAGTCTACACCATTCATTCTGAATATCCTCGTATGTCACTTCCTGTGACGTTACCGGATAGTTTAGCATTTGGATCGAGACGAAAAAAGCCTTGGGTAAATCTTGCTGATTTAGCCCAAGGCTCACACTTTGAAACTAATTTAGGCCGCTATTAGCGGGCCAGCTCCTCGTCGATGACTTCGGAGAAGACTTCGATCGGCTGGGCCCCGTTGATCAGCTGGCCGTTCACGAAGAAGGTCGGGGTGGACTTGACCTTGATCTTCTTCCCCTCCTCCATGTCGGCGTTCACCTGGCTTAAATACTTATTTTCACTCAGGCACTTCTCGAAGGCATCGGCCTTGAGCCCGACCTTCTGGGCCGTCTTCTTAAGCCCGTCCGGGTCGAGGCCCGCCTGGTTGGCGAACATCGCATCGTGCATCTTCCAGAAGTAGTCCGAGCCCTGCTCGTTGGCGCAGAGGCCTGCCACCGCGGCCTTCTCGGCGTGGTTGTGGAACGGCAGCGGGAAGTTCTTGAAGGCGACCTTGATCTTATTTCCGTACTTCTTCTTAATGTCCCGGATCAGGTCCGCGCCCTTGGCACAGTACGGGCACTGGAAGTCGGAGAACTCGACGATGGTCACCTTGGCGTCACGGCCTCCGGTCACCGGAGCGTTCCCGAGTTCGATCGGGAAGGTCGGCCGGCGCGGCTTCGGGATGTAGACCTCGACCGGAGTCTTGCTGGTCTGGTCCGCGATCCACTTGTCCACGGCCTCCTTCTTCCGCTCCATCTCGAGGTAGGCCTTGATCTTCTCCCGCACCTGCGGGTTGATGTGCTCGGCGGGGATGTTCTGGTCCTTGATGAAGGCGTCGATCTGGGTCTCGGAGACCACGACTTCCTTGGCGATGTACTTCTCGAGGAACTCGTCGTTGGTGAGGTTCTTCTTCCGCGGGTCCTTGTCCATGTACTTCTGGAGGATGAGGGACTTGAGCTTGTTGAACTTGATGTCGAAGACCTTCGACTCGGCTTCGAAGACCTCGGACTCGATCCCGTCGCTCAGTTCCGCGTTGGTGATCTCGAGGTCCCCGACCTTGGCGGCGAGGCCTTCCTTCGGCGCGGCTTTGTAGAGGTAGCTGGTCTTGCTCGTTCCGTTCGAGCACGCCGTCAGCGTGAGGATCACCATCAGGGACAAGAAGCCTACTTGTGCTTTCATATTCAATAATCTCCTGTTTTAAACTGCCCACATCTTAACGTAACAAAACTGGAAATGAAACAAAGCGGTTGAGTCAACTAACTCAAATGCTTTAAAAATTCCTGGTACTTTACCCCAGATCGTAACGCCTGATGTGGGCCCCGGGCTTCAACCCTTCCCTGTTCCAGGAGGATGAGTTCGTCGGACTTTAGGATCGTCTCCAGTCGGTGGGTGACGATGATGGTGATGGACCGGGACTGGAAGAACCGGATGAGGTCCCGGAGGGCCGCTTCGAGCTCGGAGTCAAGACCACTGGAGATCTCATCCATCAGGATGATGGGCTTCTTCAAAAAGAGCGCGCGCAGGCCCGAGATCAGCTGCTTCTGTCCCATGGACAGTTCCTTCGAAACCACCCGCTGCTCCGGCTTGAGGTCCCAGCGATCGAGGTACGGGATGGCCCTCCGGGCGAGGACCCAGAAGTCCTCGAACCCCTCCTCCGCTCCCAGGGTCACGTTGAAGCGCAGGGACTCGGTGAAGACGTGGGAGTCCTGGGAGATGAGGCTCACGTAGGAGGAGAACTGGCGCAGCTGGGCCTCGTCGCCGGCGTCGATCCGCTGGCCGTCGATGAGGACCTCCCCCTCGAAGCCGTGGTACTGTCCGGAGAGGAGCTTCAGGAGGGTGGATTTCCCGCATCCGGACTCGCCGAGGATGCCGAGGATCTGGCCCTTCCTGAGGTCGAAGGTGATGTCCTCGAGACTGAAGCCCTGGTCGTACTGGAACCTCTTCAGGCGCAGGCTCACGGCCTCGACCTCGAGGGCCTTGTAGTCGAGGCGCTCCGCCTTGTGCTGGTCGAAGCTCTCGTTGAACTGGTGGATCCGCTCGATCCCCGTGCGCGCCCGCTGGATCACGGAGATCTTGGAGGCGATGTCCTTGATCGGCGTGATGGACCGCTGGATGAGGTCGATGAGGGCCGCGAGGATCGCCACCTCCACGATCTCCGAGTACGGGACGATGACCATCACCAGCGCCACGAGGATGGGATAGAGGGACTCCGCGGCGGAGTAGTACCCGGCGTCCCAGATGTTGGCGTGGAGCTGCTTGTCCAGGAACTCTTCGAAGACCTTCTCCCCGCGCTTCGAGGCGTAGCGGTCGTTGGGAGAGAAGTAGAGCTCCTTCAGCCCCGAGGTCAGGTCCGTCACCACCCGGGCCATCATCCCCGTCACCCGCCGCACCTCCATGAAGATGTTGGCCATGACCCTGCTCCCCTTGATCAGGAGCACGCAGGCCAGGACCTCGGCGAGGAAGAGGGCCAGCCCCGTGGTGGAGTTGAGCTGCAGGAAGCTCAGGAGGCAGGAAGAGATGAAGATGACGTCGATGAAGATCCCGAAGCTCCCGGAGCTCACGATCTCCCGGACCGCGTCCGTGTCGTTCATGAGCCGGGCGAGCACCTCTCCCAGCGGGTACTCGTCGTGCCGGCCGGACTTGCGCTTGAAGGGGGCCTTGAGCCAGAGGGAGAAGCTCGTCCGCCGGACCTCGGAGAGGAGGAGCTGGATGTAGCGGTGGGAGCCGAGCTGGAAGAAGAACCGGTTCAGGTACTCCACGAGGAAGAGCCCCAGGAGGAGCTTCAGGTGGTGGTTGAAGCTCTCCGCGTCCCCGAGGGATTCGTAGAACGCGGAGATGAACCGGGGCGTGTAGTACCCGGTGACCGCCGAGACCACGAGGTTCACGAGGATGAATGCGATGAGGAGGACCTCGGACCTAAGCCAGAGGTACGTCCACCACCTGCTCTTTGAAAAACTTTGCGACATGTTCGTCCTTAATGATTGTTTCCGCGGGCCCCTGGGCCCGGATCCCCGCTTCCCGCTCGAGGTAGATCACGTCGTCCGAGAGCCGGACGGTGGTGAGCCGGTGGCTCGAGATGAAGAAGGTCTTCCGCTGCCACTTCGGGTCCCCGCGCAGGCTCGTGATGATCTTCTTCTCCAGGATGATGTCCACCGAGGAGAACGGATCGTCCCACACCAGGAGGTCCGAGCCGGAGAGGAGCGAGCGCACGAGAGCCACGCGCTTCATCTGTCCCCCCGAGAGGCGCTTGCCGTTCTCCCCGACCTCGAGGCCCAGGACCGCGTCCAGGTCGGGGGCCAGGGAGTCGAGTTGGAACATCCGCAGGAGTGCCCGCGCCTCCGCGAGAGCTTCCGCGTCCGGGATCCGGCCCAGGAAGATGTTCTCCCGGATCGTGTCGTTGAAGAGGTAGGGTTCCTGCTGCACCATCGAGACCTGCAGGTTCTGGAGGATGAGACTGGTGGAGAGGTTGGTCAGGAGGTAGCTCTTCCCGATCCCCGTCTCTCCGATGAGGACGGTCCACTTGCCCGGAGCGTAGCCGAGCTCGAGGGGTTTGCCCCAGAGTTCGAGGTGCACGCTCGAGCTCGAGCTCCGGAGCCCCTGGCTCGAGAGGGCGAGCTTCCGTTCGAGCTCCGTCGGCGTGTTCAGGCTTGCGTGGAGGCCCTTCACCCGCTTCCAGGCGGCGAAGCCCTGGGAGACGATCACCGCCACCCAGGAGAGGAACATCACCGGCTCGAGGAAGAGGTAGAGGAACCCGGAGAAGTACACCAGGTCCGCCGTGGTTCCGCCATGGGCCCGCACCAGGATCGCCCCCCAGAGCAGCGAGGCCCCGAGGCCGAGCTTCACGTAGGGCCCCGAGATGGCGAACCCGATGGCGGACTTGAAGAAGAGGGAGAGCTCCTCGGCCGACGCCCGGTAGAAGCCCTGGATGAAGCTCTCCTCCCGGTGGAAGTTCTTGATGGTCTGCTTGGCCTCGTAGGCTTCGATGATGAACTGCTGGACCTCGCCCTTCTTGTCCATCATCTTCTTGAAGATCTTCTGGTTGATCAGGGTGATGATCGAGAACAGCACCACGCTCAGGAAGAGCGGAGTGAACGCGGGCCAGAGGTAGGGATCGGTGCGGTTGAGCTTCGGGATCAGCACCCAGCCCGCGATGAGGAGGTTCCCGACCTGCAGGAGGCCGAAGCCGATGAAGGCCCGCAGGTTATTGATGTCGTCGAAGAGGATCTGGAAGATCTGCCCCTGGCTGCTGGCCGCGTAGCGCGGGGCCGGGACCGCTTCGAGGAGCTCGAGGAGCTCCATCCGGAGGAGCTTCTGCTGGACCCGCGCGGGGTAGAAGAACAGTAACCGGGAGGAGGTCCGGAAGAAGAGGATCCCCAGGGCGAGGCCCACGAAGATCCACACGGAGGCCTCCCGCAGGCTTCCCTTGGACATAATGATGGTGAGCTCGCGGATCCTCTCCGGGATCTCGCTCTGGAGTGTCTGGAGCACGTACAGGCAGATGAAGGCGCCGAGATAGAACCATTTAAATTCTAAAGCGTGATGCCAGACCCAGGAAGGACATCGACGGTTTAATCTCGAAGACATGGGGGGT
>SXUH01000177.1 GCA_005791855.1 Bdellovibrionales bacterium | reverse complement strand
AGAAGTTCGACCTCTACCTCGGACGCTACGACTACCCACTCAAATCCGAGGTCGCTTCCTACGCGCTTCCCACCGCCCTCGACTCCGAAGGCCTTTGCAACGGCTGGGCCGCCGCCACGATGAACCACAACGAGCCGGGGGCCAAGGAAATGCTCAACCCGGATGGGATCACCATCCCCTTCGGCTCCTCCGACGTCAAGGCCATCCTGAGCTACTACTACGGCAAGGTCCACAAGGAAGAGATCACCACCAAGCTGGGCAAGACCTGCGAGCCGAACTCGAACTGCGAGTCAGGTCTGGACGCCGGCGCCTTCCACGTGATGCTCGCCAACCGCCTGGGCCTGGGCGAGACGAGCTTCTTCATCGACGTCGAGCGCTTCAACGAGGTCTGGAACCACCCGGTGGTCGGCTATCAATCCACCAACCTCGGAGACGAGAAGAAGTTTCCGAAGGACGTCGCCAAGGGGACCGCCCGGATCATCAAGCTCAAGACGAAGGTCACCTACGTGGACCGGGTCCGCGCCAACAGCAACGACTTCATCCTCCTCAACAAGGAAGCCCAGAACCATAGCGAGATCGAGTACCGCTACAACGTCTACCTCAACATGAAAGACGAAGTCATCGGCGGGAAGTGGATCTCCACCGAGCGCCCGGAGCACGTTTGGACCATGAAGGGAACCAAGGCCTTCAAGGGCTACTTCGCGGGAATGAATGCGCTCCTCAACGACTAGCCTCCTCCTGGTCCTCGCGGGCCTCACCGTCGGCTGTGGGAAACCCATCACCAACGGCTCCGAGGACGTGGTGGCCAAGGATCCCTACTCGCGGCCAAAGGAGGTCGGCACCGTCGAGCTCCTCGGGGTGATGATGGTGGCCAACTTCAACGAGCTCCCGCTCCAGGGTGAGATCCACGACCAGGGCCGCTACTGGTCCGGGGACTACTGGCAGCACAACCGAGGTTCCATCAACCGCCGCTGGTACACGGCCGTCCCGGTGGGCTTCGACACCGTCTCCCCAGGTAGAGACGCCGTGGCGAGCATGGGCCTTGAGGCGCTGAAGGAGCTCGCCCCGTCTGAGAAGTACGACCTCCTCATGGGCCGCTACGACTATCCTCTTAAGAAAGAAGTGACGAGGCTCGCCCGGAGGACCGCCAAGGACTGGGAGGGCCTGTGCCACGGCTGGGCGCCGGCGACCCTGAACCACCGGGAGCCGGAGCCGAAGACGCTGACCAACCCGCACGGGATCGAGATCCCCTTCGGATCGTCTGACATCAAGGCCCTCCTCACCTACTACTACGCCTACCACAGCGGCGGGAAGAGCTCCCAGATCGGCAAGCGCTGCTACAAGGATGCGCCGGCCGCGGGGACGGAGCTCCAGCAGGAGACCGACCAGTGCAACGACGACCTGGACCCGGGCCTCTTCCACATCGTCCTCGCCAACAAGGTGGGCCTCAAGGGAGAGAGCTTCCTCGCGGACATGGACCGGTACCGGGAGGTCTGGAACCACCCGATCGTGACCTTCACCTCCAAGGTGCTCTCCGAGTCCGTGAACCGGAAGAAGGTCCGGACCCTCACCGTCAACACCCAGCTCTACTACGTCGATGAGAAGGAAGAAAACTTCTGGACGCCCACCATCGGCACCAGCGAGCACGTCACCACTCACAAGTCCTACGACTACCAGCTCGACGTCGACGCCGACGGGAAGATCCTCCGAGGGAGGTGGATCTCCGCGGACCGGCCGGACTTCGTCTGGTCGCTCAAAAGACCCGAGCGGTTCGAGGGGTACTTCCTTCGGATCGAGGATCTCCTCACGGAGTAGCGCCCACGCGCAAAAAAAAGGCCACCCTTGCGGATGGCCATTTTGGTTTCTTGGATCCAATGATTTACTTCTGGGTTCTGCGAAGCTGGTTACCTGAAGCAGTGCCCGACGGCGTTCCCGCACTCGATACGTTGAGGTGGAGTGCTAGGAGACCGCCAACGAGAAGAAGTAAAAAATTTTTCCACGTTGATTTGTGTTCCATCCTAGAACCTCCAAGTTTTAAACTTAAAAGATTCTCCGCGTTATACGTACTTCAGGCAACCTTAACAAACCTGATCATTAAATTTTTTGTGAAGTTTCCCAGAAAAATTTGGAGCTTAGAAAAGCCTCGGGAGAATAAAAAAGCCATCCTGACGGATGGCTTTTTTTCCAGCTGCCCTCAGAAGAATGCTTTGAGCAAGCAGACCTTTATGCAAAAATCTAAGAATTCTGCTCTTAGATCCTGGTGTCATCAGATTAGCAAACCCGGGATCTTTTGATGACCGCTTTATCCTAAAAAATAAATGAAGAAGGCGGAGCGTTTTACTTCGCTACTTCCGGTCGAGGACCTGGAAGGTGAAGTCGTAGTCGTTGTCGGCGTTCTTGGAGAAGTGCTGTTCGCTGATCTTCTTCCAGTTCTTCAGGGAGAGCTGCGGGAAGTAGGTGTCTCCCTCGACGTCCCCCTTCACCTCCGTGAGGTAGATCCGGTCGACGAGGGAGAGGGCGTACTTGAAGATCTTCTCTCCGCCGATGATGAAGAGCTCGGTCTCGCCGTTGCGCTCGGCCTGCTTGATGGCGCGGAAGATGGAGTTGAACCAGAAGACCTGGTCCGAGTTGGGCCGCTGCTCGCTGGAGATCACGAAGCTCATCCGCCCCGGCAGGGGCTTCCCGATGGACTCGAAGGTCTTGCGGCCCATGAGGATGTGGTGGCCCATGGTGAGCTTCTTGAAGTTCTGGAGGTCGTCCTTGAGGTGCCAGGGGAGCTTGTTCCGGACTCCGATGACGTTGTTCTCGGACTTGGCGACGATGAAGGAGATCCGCATGCTACACCGCCACCGGAGCTTTGATGTGCGGATGGGCCTGGTAGTTCTGGAGCTCGAAGTCCTCGAACCGGAAGCCGAAGATGTCCGTCACCGCCGGGTTGATCTTCATCGTCGGGAGGGCGTAGGGCGTGCGCTTGAGCTGCTCCTGGGTCTGCTCCAGGTGGTTGAGGTAGAGGTGCGCGTCTCCGAAGGTGTGGACGAAGTCCCCTACCCCGAGGCCGCAGACCTGCGCGACCATCATAGT
>SXUH01000176.1 GCA_005791855.1 Bdellovibrionales bacterium | reverse complement strand
CGACGACTGGTGGGACGACGACTGGTGGGACGACGACTGGTGGGACGACGACTGGTGGAACGACGACCGGTGGAACGACGACCGGTGGAACGACGACGACCGGAGGAACTACCACTTCCGGTGGAACAACTGCTGCTGGAGGAACAAATGGTGGTCAAACAGGCTCGGTCGACGGATCCTCTGGCGGTGTCGAAGGTCTGACAGGAGGAGGATTGACCGAGGGTGGAATAGAAGGTGGGACCACAGGACCTAAGGACAGCGGAGGGATCACATCGGGTGACGTCCCGATTGACCAGCAAAATCTATGATGAAAAATAACCAATCGGGCGGCGCCCTTCTTCTTACCATGATCATCTTCGTCGCCATGGGCGCCGCGGGGACCTACATCTTCAACATGTTCACCAACATGCAGAAAGAAACCGATAAACTCGAGAAGGTCGAGGCCTATAAAGAACTCGTAAGAAACATCCGGACCGCCGTCCACATGGGGGACAACTGCACCAACATGCTCCGGACCGTGGTCAACGATAACTTCGCCGCGGCAAGGGGGGACGGCGTCTCCGTTACGATCAACGTCCCGGGCCTTGGGGTGGTCGGAAAAGACTGGGTGAGGCCGGGGAGCATCGCCGTGGAAGACGTCCGCTTCCGGATCCTGAAGGACGATGGGGCGACGGCCGCGGACAGCGACATCTTCACCAAGCGGAGCGTGAACGACGAGATCCACGGCTACACCTACCGGGTGGGGTTTAAGCTTCCAGTGCGGAAGACGCTTCGGAGGGCCAAGGCCGTCCCCGTGGGCGTGAACGAAGCCGACGTCGCGGCCTACAACGCCGCCTACCTCGCCGAGCTCAAGAAGCTGCCTACCCGTTCGGCGACCATGGCCATCATCACCGTGATCCCGAAGCCGGATCCGAGGTACCCGGACGAACCGTTGGTGAACCTCCGGGCCCCGCGGAATTTTAAACTGAACATCCCGGTCATGGTCTACCTCGAGAAGAGTCCGGAGGAACCGGCGACCGTTCCTCAGACGGAGAAGATGCTCCAGTGCTTTGATCCGGACTCCAAGGCCGGCTTCTGCACCAACGCCGGAGGCACCTACATCTTCGACGAAGACTACGTCGCCGCGGGAGAGCCGATCCCATCCGGGAACCGTCGGTGCGAGCCGGACGCGAATTGCTTCATCCACAAGTCGGGCTACGTTCCAGGGGATCCGGCCATCCTCACGGCCCCCGAGTCACCGGCCTTCGACGCCCTCTGCCCACCCGATCTTGCCACGGACCCGACCTCTCCCTACACCCAAGTGGTTCCCATCGGGACCAGGATGTACTCCTGCCAGTGGTGCAACCCGAACCTCATCACCGATACCACCCCCGTCGACCCCAACGGCGGTCTGGACGGATACTTCTACGACTCCGGCGGCTCCCTCCAGGGCGGAAGCGGCACCGGGGGCACCAACTCCGGGACCACCACGAGCGGAACCACCGGCGGCACCACCGGGCTTAACAACGGCGGCATCGCCGGGGGGATCAACGGCCCTCCAGACCCGGTTGATAGCGGCTATAACGGCGGAAACATCGACGGCTACTACAACCAGTATCAGTACCAGAACCAGTACCAGTCTTTTTAGTCCGGAGGATCTGCCCAGAAAAGTTGGCACTCGCCGGGCGTCTCTGGCCCCAAAGGGACGGCAAGGAGGGGAACCGCGTTCCCCCCTTCCCCTGGCCCCGCTCTCCGTTAGAATAGAAGAGTGAAGAACCCCTCTCCCCAGTCCGGCTTCTCTCTCCTCGAGGTCACCATCGCCGCCGCCATCCTCGGGGGCCTCACCCTCGTGGTCATGAAGCTCTTCGAGACCCAGCAGAAGAACGCCAACTACTTCGAGTTCATCGGCAAGCGCGAGCAGCTCCGGATCGAGCTCGTGGGTCAGGTGCTCTCGCAGCCGGACTTCTGCCGGTGCCTCTTCGACGGCGCCCAGGAGTTTCCTGCCTCGGGCACTGCCGTCCTCGCGGCTAGCAACTCCGTGACCAAGCTCGGCCGGATGAATTTCCCAACCCCCGGGAGCTGCGTCGGGGCCACCATGCCGGCCCCCATGGTGACCAAGGAAGGGGTCGACGGGATCAAGCTCGAGTCGGTGGCGATCCGGAAGATCGCTCCGGAGGGCGGAGTCCTCATGGGGAACTTCGAGGTCCTGCTCTCCAGCGTGAAGGAGGTCACCGGTGTGAACCTCAAGGGCATCCGGGTGAAGGTCGGGATCGACGCCGTCCCCGCGGGCCCGGGCATGGTATCCTTCCGGGGTTGCTCCATGAAGGCGAGCGACGCGACCAGTGTGAAAACCTACAGTGTCGTCGTGAACCGGAACAATTCTCCGGCCACCGTGCCGAAGACCACCCTCCCGTTCGAACATTCCTTCTGCGCGCTGGCGGTGGTCCAGAGCGGAGGGAACGACGGCGGCGGCGCGGACGCGTGCCGGGTGACCTACGACCCGAGCGTGGGAACCTGGACCCTCACCGGGAACCGGGGAGACGACCCGGCCATCACCTGCACCATGATCTGCCGCTAACCCCAGCTCAGGTCCTCAAAGGAAGAAGAAGTAGAACAGGATACAGAGGAGGACCACCAGGACCGAGATCAGGGTGTCCTTGCGGGAGAATTTCCGCTTCCGGCGCTTCTTCGCTTCCAGGTTAACGGCGGCCACGGGATTACGTTCCTTGAGCGTGAGAGGAGGCCTGCTCTCGAGCTCGAGCTTCAGGGGCTTGCGCTGGAGGTCGATGCGCGCCAGCCGGATGGTGGCGGTCCCGTCTCCCCGGGGCGTCGGCGAGGAGCTCACGATCTTGTTGAACGACGCTGTCTGGATGTCGCTCGTGAGCTGGCACTCCAGGCTCCCGAGCCGCAGGGGTGCCCCGTAGGTGTAGAGGAAGCGTTTGCCCGGGGGGATCCGGACGCCGTCGACGAACACGCCGTTGGCACTCTCTAGGTCCGTGATGTAGTACTTGTTGTTCTCCAGGTCGATCCGGCAGTGCTGCCGGGAGATGATGTCGTGGGGGATGCAGAGGTCCGCCGTCTTCGAGCGGCCCACGACCACACTGTTCTTCCGCGTATCCAGGTCTAAGATCTTATCAAATTCGATCTGCACCGATAGTCTCATGCCGGCCTACATCTTCTCCGGCGCGTCGATCCCCAGGAGGGCCAGGCCCTGCTTCAGCACCAGGGCGGTGGCGCGGGAGAGCCGGAGCCGGGAGGACTTCACCGGTTCCTCGGCGGAGCCCACCGGGCATTCGGCGTAGAAGCCGTTGTAGGCGCGGGAGAGGTCGTAGAGGTAGGCGGTGAGCACCGAGGGCTTGTACTGTTCGGTGGCGAGCTGGACCACGTGGTGGAAGTTCATGAGCTCCCGGATGAGTTCGTTCTCCTGCGGGGCCTTGAAGGTCATCTCTTCGGACGACGGTTCGCCGAGCTTGTTCACCATCGAGTTGATCCTCGCGTAAGCGTACTGCACGTAGGGGCCGGATTCTCCATCTAGTTTAAGCCAGTCCTGCATGTCGAAGACGATTTTTTTTGCGGGGTCGATGCGGGTCATGCCGTACTTGATGGCTCCGCGGGCGATGACCGTGGCGGTCTCGTCGATCTGGGCCCTGCTCCAGTCATTTTCGTAGCGGTTTAAGTACAGGTCTTTAATCATCTTCTCCATCTTCTCGATGAGCTCCTGGAGCGGGATGATGT
>SXUH01000175.1 GCA_005791855.1 Bdellovibrionales bacterium | reverse complement strand
GGGAAGAACGTCGCCCCTCAGAAGATCGAGAACCTGGCCAAGACCAAGCCCCACATCTCCCAGCTCATCGTCATCGGGGAGAAGAAGAACTACCTCACGGCCCTGGTGGGGATCGAGAAGGAACGCTTCCTACCCCTGCTGGAGGAGCTGGACCTCCCAACCACCTGCACCGTGAAGGACCTGGTGAACCATCCCAAAGTCAAAGAAATCATTGGGCAGGAGATTGAGGAGATCAATCAAGATCTCGCCCAGTACGAGAACATTAAGAAGTTCACCCTAGTCTCGGAGGAATTCACCACGGAGAATTACCTGACCCCGTCCCTCAAGGTGAAGCGGAAATTAGTCAATGAGCGTTATAAATCGCAAATTGAAGCGATGTATCAATAATCCCCTTTGACAGGAACGCCATTCTCTTCTAAAAATGGAGATCTATTTTAAATTCCTGAAAGAGGTAGCTATGGCTCGAGTCACCGTCGAAGATTGTCTGGAACATGTTGAAAACCGTTACGAGTTGGTTCACCTGACTGCGAAGCGTGTTAAGCAACTCCGTGAAGGTGACGAGTCCCAGGTTCGGAGCAAGAACAAAGAAGTCGTCACAGCTCTCCGGGAGATCGCCGCAGGGAAGGTCCAGCACACGCTCAAGTCCGAGTACGATTCAGACGAGTTCTAAGCTAGAATCCATTCTTCAACCCAAGGGGCATTCTCCAAAAGAGAGTGCCCTTTTTTTTTGACTACTTCTTGTAGACGATCTTGATGCTCGCCCCGGCCGGCGGGATGGCGCCGGCGCTGAACTTCACCGTCCGGGACGCCGGCTTGTAGGTGTAGCCCGTCACGAGGACGCCGTTCACGTAGACCTTCAGGCTCCCGGCGACCGGCGTGTTCGCCAGCGGAAAGCAGTGGAGGAGGTCCATCACGTTGCTGCTCATGGTGAGGAGCTTGCTCGCGAAGTCCGTGCGGATGTCGACCACGGACCCGGCGGTTTCCTGGGACACCCGGGGGTACCGTTCGTGGGAGGGGTAGCTGGAGTAGAGGTTCTTCCCGCGCTGGTCGGGATCGATGATCGAGTTGACCTTCACGAGCCCCGGCAGGGGCTTCAGGCCCTTCACGAAGGTCACGTACTCGTCGGGCTCGCCGGCCGAACCGTCGACCTCGTCGGAGAGGATGATCACCACCAGGTAGGCGTCGGGCCGGAGGAAGGCCCCGCCGTGGTTCTGGAGGAAGGTCTTCATGGAGCCGAGGCCCTGCTCGCCGGCGCCGGTGGAGCCGACGTTGATCATCGCGGTGAAGGCCGAGACGAAGTTGACCTTGCTCGCCTTCGCGTCGGCCGCCGAGAGTTCGCCGATGAGCTTGTGATCCGCCGAGGACACCGCCATCTTGAAGTCCACGTTCCGATCGATGAACGGACCAATGAAGGCGCTGAAGTTATTGGCGAGGATGGTTTGATTGTCGTCCATCGAGCCGGAGTTATCCAGCACCCAGAGGATGTCCAGCTTCTTGGTGCCGCTCACCTGGGTGAAGTTTTCCTGCACGTCTGCGCCCTCTCCGCCCTCACCTCCGTCCACGCCGCCGCCCGCTCCGCCTTCCGTGGATCCGCCCGAGGTCCCGGCCGCCGATCCCCCCTCCGTCGACCCACCTTCGCCTCCGCCCGTGACTCCGGGCTCGATCCCCGCGGTGACTCCACCGGCGACGCCGTCGATGATCTGCCCCGGAACGACCGCAGACCCATCCGCGGCCGTCTGGGATCCCATGAACGATTCCTGGCAGGAGACACAGAGGAAGAGGAAGAGAAGGTTTATGAGTTTCATACATCCGTCCTTTGGACAGATCATACCATCCACCGGGGTCGACGGAGCGGCGGCGTTCCGCGGGGAAAGCAAGGACAAAATTCCTTCGCGGGAATCCGGAACCTTACCGTGCCGAGGCCAGGGGGGAGATGAGTTTTCTTACGGAGCTTCCGCCAGAGAAAATTGGCAAGCGGGCCCGGAACTCTCCGGACCCGCTGAAACTACCTTCGCTTCAGCGCGATCTTCAACACGTCGTCGAAGTGCTTCACCGGATGGAACTTCACTCCCTTCCGGTGCCGCTCGGGAACTTCCTTGAGGTCCTTCTCGTTCTGCCACGGGAGGATGATCTCCTTGATCCCCGCGCGCTTCGCGGCCAGGACCTTCTCCTTGATCCCGCCGACGGGGAGAACCTTCCCGGTGAGGCTCAGCTCTCCGGTCATCGCCACGTCACCGCGGACCATCTGGTGGGTCGCGAGGCTGTAGAGGGCGAGGGCCATGGTGATCCCCGCGGACGGGCCGTCCTTCGGCGTCGCCCCGGCCGGGAGGTGGAGGTGGATCTCGTGGGTCGCGAGGAAGTCCGTCGCCTCCTCCGGGTTCGGGGCGGGGATGTTGCTCGGCGGAGGGTTGGTGATGACGGTGTCGATCTTCTTCTTCACCACCTTCTTGGTGACCGGTTTCTTCTTGAGCTCGGCTTCGATCTGGCTCTGGAGGACGCGCTTCACGTAGCTGTAGGCGAGGTTCGCGGATTCACCCATGACGTCACCGAGCTGGCCCGTGAGCTTGAAGCCCTTGCCCTTCAGGGGGATGGACTCGACGAAGAGGATGTCTCCGCCGAAGGACGTCCAGGCGAGGCCCGTCACCACTCCCGGCATGAGGGGCTTCTGTGCCATGTCGGTCTCGAAGCGCTTGCTCCCGAGGGACTTCTCGAGGTCCGTCACCAGCGGCGCGAACTTCTTGAACTTCTTGCTCGAGACCTTCTCGAGGGCCGCCCGCCGGCAGAGCTTGGCGATGAGCTGCTCCATCACCCGGACCTCCGGTTCGCGGGCGTAGTCGGCGACCAGGGCCTTGAGGACGGTCTGGCTCAGCGTGAACTCCTTCGGCAGGAGGCCGTGCTTCTTGAGCTGCTTCGGGATGATCCACTTGGTGGCGATGGAGATCTTCTCTTCGATCGTGTACCCGGAGAGCTCGATGAGCTCCATCCGGTCGAGGAGGGCCTCCGGGATCTCGCCGACGTAGTTCGCGGTGGAGATGAAGAGGACCTTCGAGAGGTCGAAGGGAACGTCGAGGTAGTTGTCGATGAAGGTCTTGTTCTG
>SXUH01000023.1 GCA_005791855.1 Bdellovibrionales bacterium | reverse complement strand
GAACAAGCCCGCCTGGGAGCTCGAAGAAGCCACTCTCACGGGCCGGTTCGAAGACGAGGGCTGGCGGGTCCGGAAGGACGGGACGCGCTTCTGGGCGAACGTGATCATCACCGCCGTCCGGAACGAGGAAGGAAAACTCCTCGGGTTCTCGAAGGTCACCCGGGACATGACCGAGCGCCGGCGGCTCGAGGAGAAGCTCCGCCGGTCGAACGAGGATCTGGACCTGCGGGTGCAGGAACGGACCGAGCAGCTGGAGAAGGCCGTCCAGGCCAGGGACGAGTTCATGAGCGTCGTAAGCCACGAGCTCCGCACGCCGGTCACCTCCCTGCGGCTCCAGGTCCAGACGGCCGTCCGGCTCTACGAGAGGAAGGATTTCGACCGCTTCACCGAGCGGTCGATCAAGTTCATGAGCGGCGCCCTCCGGCAGCTTGACCGACTGGCGGATCTGATCAACGACATCCTCGACGTGTCCCGGATCTCCTTGGGCCAGTTCCCGATCGACTCGCAGGACCTCGACCTCGGGGTCCTCGTCGGCGAAGTGGTCGGCCGGTTCAGAGAGCAGGCGGAGGCCGTCGGCAGCAGCCTGAGCTTCGAAGCCAAGGCGCCGGTCCCGCTCTCCGGAGATCGCCTCCGGCTCGAGCAGGTCGTTTCAAATCTCATCATGAACGCCCTCAAGTACGGAAACGGCAAACCCGTCACGGTGCGGGTCGGGAACTACGATGGGAGCGCCTTCTTCACCGTCGAAGACGAGGGCATGGGGATCGCCCTCGAGCACCAGGGCCGGATCTTCGAGCGCTTCGAGCGGGCCATCTCCGCGGACAACATCAGCGGCATTGGCCTGGGCCTCTACATCAGCAAGAAGATCGTCGAGAGCCACGGCGGCGAGATCACCGTCTTCAGCCAGCCGGAGATGGGTTCGGTCTTCAAGGTCACCCTTCCCCGGAACCGGTCCACTGGCCTCCCCGGCTAGGCTTCGTCGAAGGCTTTCTTCAGAGCCCGGAGGTCGAGCTTCACCATCTTCCACATCGCGTGCATGACGGCCTCCTTCTTCTTATTATTCTTGCTGGTGTTCCACTTGTCGAAGTCCGCCGGTGCGATCTGCCAGCGGACACCGTACTTGTCGACGAGCCAGCCACACTGCACGGGCCTGCCCCCGCCGCTGGTGAGCTTCTTCCAGTAGGAATCGATCTCCCTCTGAGTCTTGCAGGGGACGACGAAAGAAATGGAATCAGTGAACGGGACTTCGCTGAAACCGTTAAGGAGCATGATCTTCTGTCCCAGGAGGGTCAGGTGCAGCGTGAGCACCGACCCTTCCTTCACTCCCATGGGGTTGCTTCCCCAGTAGGCCGTCTTCCCGATCTTCGTTCCCTTGAAGATCGACTTGTAGAACTTCGCCATCTCGGTGGCCTTGTCGTTGGACCAGACGCAGGCGTAGATTTTAGGCATGGGGTGTCTCCTTGAGTGCTAACAGTATCGTATAGGGGGAAACCTATGTCACCTATTCTCTAGCTGGAATTCTCCAATCTCCTCGCTGCCGGTAAAAGAAGTTCGAAGCAAAAAAGGAGAATCCATGAAACTTAGCTTGCTACTGCTCGCCGTATCCGTCCTCTCGTCGAACCCCGCGCACTCCCAGCCGAGGAAGGTCTTCCAGTGCCACAGCCACTCCGGAGGCAAGGCGGTCCTCGTCGCCTACCCTCAGCGCGATAACTTCTACACCGTCGACCTGAAGGTCACCCATCCGAAGCTCGCGAGCGCGCTCGTGGGAAGGTTCGCCCTTCGGTATCACTCGAACTCCCATCCGCAGTTCCGGGGGAAGGGCCAGCTTGGCCAGACCCCGCAGGCCATCGGGATCAACCAGTTCAGCGACCCGTTCGACGTGGGCTTCTCCCTCGACATCGAAGGAGGGATCCCGGGGGTCTCCTACGTCGGTTACGGCCACGGGGGAGAATTCATCTGCAGGCCGACGGAGCTCCGCTAGAGCTTGAACTTCGCCCAGACGATGGTGTGGTCCGACGGACTCGGCAGCTCCCGCGGCTTCACGTCGACGACGACCTTCGTGCATCTTTCCGCGAGCTCCGGCGTGGCCAGGATGTGGTCGATCCGCCAGCCACGGTTCCGCTCGTAGGCGTTCCGGAAGAAGTCCCAGAAGGTGTACTGGACCTTCTCCGGGTACTTCATCCGGAAGACGTCGACGAACCGGCCCTCGACGGTCTTCTTGTACTCCCTCCGCGCGTCGACGTGGAAGCACGGATCGTTCACGTTCCTCTCGGGATTGGCCACGTCGATCGGCTCCGGGGCGACGTTCAGGTCGCCGAGCCAGATGATCGGCTCCTCCCCCTTCAGGTGCCTGTCGAAGTACTTCCGCAGGCGCGCGAACCACTCGAGCTTGTACTGGTACTTCTCCGATTCGACGTCGGAGCCCTGGGGGACGTAGGTGTTGATCACCCGCACTCCGTTCACCACCGTCTGGAGGAGGCGGAAGTCCTCCGAGTCCGCGCCCGGGTTGAACCCGTGGATCACCTCGGAGGGTTCCTCCCGGGTGAGGGTCGCAACCCCGTTGTAGCTCTTCATCCCTCGGAAGTTAACGACGTAGCCCGCGGCCAGGAAATCCTTCTTCGGGAAGTCGACGTCCTGGACCTTCGTCTCCTGGAGGGCGAGGAGGTCGGGCTTCTCCTTCCTGAGCCAGTCGAGGATGATCGGCAGACGCTTGCGAACGGAGTTACAGTTAAAGGTCGCGACTTTCATGGCCGGCCCCTACCGCTCGGTGATCTCCGCCACCACTCTGCGGTTCTTCTCCCGGCCGGCCGGGGTCGTGTTGTCGTCGATCGGCTTCTCTTCTCCGTAGCCGATGGCCGTCAGTTTCTCCGACGGGACGGCGAGCTTCTCGATCAGGTAGGTCTTGACGGCGTCCGCCCGCCGCTGAGAAAGCTTCTTGTTCAACACGTCCGACCCGGTGTCGTCGGTGTGTCCCTGGATCTCCGCACGGGTCGTCGGGTGCTCCTTCAGGAACGCCGCGAGCTCTTCCATCGACCGGTGCGAGTTCGGATCCAGCGTCGCCTTTCCGGAGTCGAAGAATACCTCGACCTTGATCTGGGCCTTCTCCTCCGGAACGCAGCCGTAGGCGTTCACCTGCTTGCCGGCCTCCGTCCCCGGACACTTGTCCTTGGCGTTGGTGATCCCGTCCTGGTCATCGTCCCCGGTGCCCGTGTCCACCGCCGCCGCCACGGGGGCCGTGCTGTTCACGATGGTCGTGTTGGACGCGACGGGGGTCGGCGTGGCCGCGGCCGTGGTCGCCGCGGGCCTTGCGGGTTTCTCAAACTTCTCCTTGTCGTGGCCGAAGAACATCGTGAGGTTCACCTGGGGCGTGAGCGCGTGGATCTCGCCGATGTCCCGCGAGTCCTCGCGTTCGAAGAGGTCGTTTAGGTACTGGTAATCCACGGTCGCCGACGCGAAGAGGTCCTCCGTGATCGCGTACTCGAGTCCCGCCCGGGCCCGTCCGGCGAACTTGGTGCGCTTGTTACTCTCGGTGGTGTTCACGAAGTCCGCCGCGCCCGCGCCGATCCCGAGGATCGGCGTCAGCCGGTCCACCGGACTGGTCCGCACCAGGTACATGAGGTCGTAGACCTTCGCTCCGAAGGTCGTGTCCGCGAACTCGAGCCGGTTGAAGGAGAGAACCCAGGCCTTCGCGTCGGACATCTGGTAGCGGTAGTGGAGGTTCCACGCACTCTCCTCGTCCGTCCCGTCGTCGAAGTCGTTATCGAGGATCGGGTACGCCTTCCCGACCCCGCCGCCGAGGCCCCAGCGCTTGGAGAGGTCATACGTCTTCCCGAAGGATGCGGTGGAAAGAACGAGCAGGGAGGCGAAGAGTAGGTGTTTCATGGTTTCTCCTTTTTCTTAATTGTTGAATCAAAAGTTAGATCCGTTAAGGTTCCGAGCCTAAAGATTGCTTGAAGTTTAAGACCAGTTGCGACGGCCTTCCTCCGGCATGACGAGGATCAGGCTTTTTCTCGGCTAAGATCATAGTCCTTCTAGGAGATTCGGGTAGGCTTGAGGACAAGGGAAGGAACACACATGAAAACAACTCATGAAATCATGACAAAAGAAGTCGTCTCTATCCGCGCCGAGCGGTCAGTGGCCGAAGCCTACGTCGTCGCCGAATCTACTCCCTTGAACCGAGTCGCGGAGGAGATGCTTACCCAGAAGGTCTCCGCGTTCCTGGTTAAGGACCTCGCGGGCCACCTCAAGGGCATCGTCACCACCGACGATCTTCTGCGGCTCTTCGTCGAGAACTCCCGGGAGGAGATCTCCGCTCCATTGAAGAACATCGTCCGGTACTTCGCGGGTCCGGAGGTGGCGTAACTCTAAAACAAGAGCCTAGCCATTCTCGACGACCGGGAGCAAAAGATTCTTGAATCTCCCCGCGGGCCCTTGACGAAACTCCGATCGAATCTGTATGAATTGGTTATGAAATTTCTCCTCGCCCTTCTCTTCATTTCCATTCCTCTTTTCTCCGTTGAAGCCAGCTGGTCCAACCTCCAGAAACTCTGGACGACCGGTGCGCCCCTCGCGGTCCCGGCCTCGGTCCTCGGCTGGTGGTCCGGGAGGTGCTACCTCACTCCACAGAGCGATGAAACCAATAGCCTCCTTGCCTTCGAGCTCGACGAAGCCAAGAAGCCACGGATCTACTCCTACGCGAACACCAAGTTCTTCCCCGACGACCCGGACCATCCCTTCGACTACTTCGACACCCTGACTGCGCCGAAGATCGAAGAGGTCTTGAGATTCCGGGCCTTCAACCTCTCCCACACTCCCCCCGCGGTGAAGAAAGGACACATCCTCTACGTTCCCTTCCTCGTCAACGGTTCGGTGACCTTCGAGCTCCGGGTGGCAGCGTTCCGCGAGGGCCTCGTCTACCGGAAGAACAAGATCGATCCGTTCTCCGGGAAAGAAGAGCACGTCTCGTACTGCTACTCCTACAAGAAAGTCAGATGACCTCAGCAGCTCCGGCGTAGATGAAACGCAACCAGGACATCTCCGTCACCTTCGAGCACCTCTACCTCGTCCACCATAACCTTCCCGGGAAACGGAGGGAGCGAGCGACGCACCCGGCGCACATCCTCTTCCTTCCTCTCCAGGGGGAGATCACCATCACCACACCGACGGAGAACTTCAGCCTGGGCCCGGGCCACATGCTCTACCTCCCCCCGCACCTGGCCCACTCTTTCAAGTCCTCCGGGCCTGCGGGAGAAAGGGTCATTGCGATGATCGATCCGAAGATCCGGTCGGGGATGCGGATGCCGGGGGATCCTGTCCTGCTACCGCTGAGTCAGCTCATCAAGGAGATCCTCTTCTACCTCCTGGTCCATCCGAAGACCACCAACTCCAAGTCTCTGGTCTCCGTCCTGGTCGAGACCCTGGCCGAATGCCTCTCCAGCAGTGCCCAGGGGGCCCGGGGCCTCACGGACCACCTCGCCGGCAAGTCCCTCGATCAGAGAATCCGCCGGGTCACCGGCTTCCTCCAGCGAAACCTCTCCCAGAGGATTTCCGTCGAGGCCGTCGCCCGGGAAGCGGGCCTCAGCAGTCGGAACCTCAACCGACTGATGCTCAAGGAAACCGGCTTGACTCCGAAGCAGTTCCTGATCACCGCGCGGATCGAGCGCGCCCAGGACCTCCTCCGCGCGCCGGGGAGCTCGGTCACCGACGTCGCCCTGGCCGTCGGGTACAGCTCCCTCAGCCAGTTCATCGCCGCCTTCCGGGCCCAGACGGGACAGCTGCCTTCCGAAGCTCTCCGGATTGGCCGGAAACCGAAAACCTAAGGCGGCTTTCCGAAAGCAACATCCCTCCAGGTCGGGTAGCTTCCCTCTCACCCAGCACGACGTGAGGGAGGACCATGAGAGACTCTGAAAAAATTGAAAACCTCGGCGACCGCCTCCGGCGACTGCGAACTCGTAGGGGACTTTCCGTCGACGCAGTTTCGCAGGCCCTCGGGGTCGCTCCTTCCACCTACCGGGAGTGGGAGAACGGTCGGGCGATCCGCGGAGAGCCGTACCTGGGACTCCGAGACATCTTCGGCGTCTCCTTGGAAGAACTCCTCACCGGGCACCGGGGAGTTCGGGAGGAGGTCCTCCGGGAGATCGATCGCCTCGAGGATCAGGTAAAACTTATAAGGACGGAAGTCCTCCGGCTCCTGTAGATCGAGTTTCTCACCCGAGATACGGGTTTCCACGCCGGAGATGAAAGAAATTAGCTATGAGATTGACGTGAATCAAACAGAAAGGAGAACGTTATGAAAACTGCACTGATTGCCCTCTTCGCCCTCGCCCTCACCCCGACCCTTCCGGCCTTCGGCTCGGATGAATTCACCAGCGACGTGGTCTGCACCAAGGTCACTCCCCCCGGGGAAGCCGACAACGGCCTGAGCGTGCTCGTCCAGAGTAACCCCACCGCCTGGGTCAAGCGGGTACTCGTCGTCGAGCACGGCTACGCCGGCTCCCGGGCCATCGGGAGCTTCCAGATCCCACTGGAACAGCCCATGGTCTCCACGCCCTCCTACCTCGATTCGAGTCGGATCGCGATCTACAAGACGAGCGGCTTCGAACTCCGGATGGCCGTCGCGGACGCGGGAGCGAAGAAGATCCTCGGCCCGGGCCAGGCCCTGATCAAGTTGCCCCGGTATTCCCCGCTGAGGGTGAACCTCGTTTGCAAGAGAGTTCGGTAGCGGCTTTGCGCCTCAGGGTTTCGCTGCCCCGTCCATCAGGATGGTCAGATCCGGATGACCTCTGAGGTACGCCGCCGGGAAATCGGCCCTCGGATCGTTGAAGAGGCTCTCCATGAGGGGCTTCTTCGACGCTCCCCGGGCGATCAGCAAGATGGCCTTCGCCTTCCGGAAGCTCCCCGTTCCGAAGGTGTCGGCCCTGGTTCCCCGGGGCATCTCCATGGCATCGCAGTCTTCGTCTGCGACCACGACCTCGCCTCTGAAGAGATCCGCCGGGTACCCGGGCTCGTGGAAGGCCACGTGGCCGTTGAGTCCGATCCCTAGGATGACGAGGTCGGGCGCTTCGTTCACTTCCTCGAAGTCCATGAACTGAGATGCGTAGGAAGGTAGCTGCTCTTTGAAGAAGCGCTTGAAGACTCCGGTCTGCGGACCGGTGATGACTTCGTCGAGCTGGCACAGCCGCAGTCCGCGAAGGCTCCCCGGCGGCGAACTCTCCCAAGCCTGGTAGAGAGGAATCGGAGTCGACCCCGTGGGAAGGAATAGGGTCCTTGCTTCGTAGCGAGCGGACGTCTCCTCGACCCAGGCGTTGACGGCCTCTACGAGGCCCTCGTCGCCGCTAAAGATTTTTGCTTTCATTCGTCGGACTCCATTGGTTCACGGGCTCAGCGCGGAGGAAGAGGTGTCACGGGTTTCCTGCGACCGATGAGGACGGCCAAGGCGATCCCGCCGAGGAGGCCGATGAATCCTCCGACCATGACCATCTTCTGGTAGGCGTTGATCCCCCAGACGACCGCTTCCTTACAGGAAACACCGATGCTGGTCGGAGGGTCGAAGTACCAGGAAACCACGGATGGCGAGAAGAGGGCAGTCAGGGTCGCGCCCAGGAAAAACCCAAAGAGGATGGTGAGAAAGATTTTCATCCACCCATCCTACCCTAGCGCCAAACGTCAATGGAACTAGGATTTACTCTTTCGCAACCTCGCAGACCGGCTTCCTCTGCTGGAACCCTCCGTCCTGGACCGTGGTCAGGAGTTTGCACGTGTCGTACCCATTGGCCTTGAGGCTCTCCACCGCCGTCGCCAGAGACTCCGGTGAGATTCCTCGGGATCGACTGAGGATCCACGCGTACTCTCTTTTTGGATCACCCACCACCGCGTAGGAGTAGTCCGGCGCCAGATCGATGACCCAGTAGTTTCCGCCGAAGGCGAAGACCCAGTAGAGGAGCTTGACGAAGGTGACCCTGAGCTTAGCGTTGGTGTCCCTGTCCACGACCTTCGCCCGGCCCGTGGCGACGTCGGTCTTCCCGGACTTCGTCCTACAGGAATTCACCACCTTGATCCGGGTGTCGGTGACCCGGGAGTAGACCGCCTGGGAGTTCTTCACGCACTTCTTCTGGAAGGACTGGGGGATGCTCGCGACCTCGTACCAGGTCCCGAGGTAGCGATCGAGGTCGACGTAGTCCACCGTCTGCACCGGCGGCGTCTGCGCCCAGAGGCCGACGGAGAAGAAGAGTAGAACCAGGGAGAGGAGGTGTTTCATGTGCCCTCAGCTTGTTAGGTGGTTACTCTAACCAACATAACCAACCGGGAGGGGTTGCGCAAACGCGTGGGGACTAATTTATCTTAAACCGCGGGCCGTCTGGCCGATGTCCAACTAGAGGTTGTTCTTTATCTTTTCCGTCACACTCTCGAGCTCCTGGGTGAACTGCTTGAGAGAGTTCTTGATCGCGATGTTGTAGAAGGTCCCGCTCGGTGCGACGAGCGGCTTGTCGATCCAGGTGAGGCTGTTGAGCTTCAGCGTCACCTCTCGATCGGAAACTCTCCGGACGACGACCTTCACGTTCAGCTTCTTGAGGTAGCCGGCGAGGCCTCCGAACTTAATTTCCTTCGAGCGGGTCTGGTAGATCAGGAGGTCTTTCCCATCCGAGGCGAGCTGGAAGTTGTTCCGGATCTTCCCTTCCTTGACTTTGATGAGGAGATCCCAACGTCTTCCGCCGGGGAGGAGTTCGGTATCGGGAACCCGGCTCTCGAAGGTCGTGACGACACTCTTCTCGATCTCTGCTTCGAAGTACTCCACGAGCCGACGGAGGTCCGGGGCCGTCTCAACCGCGATCCGGCAGACCCCCGTGAGCTCTCCCTTGAACTTCCCGTCCGACATCTCCGGCTCCGCCACCCAGGTCGGGTCGCTGCAGGTAGAGGCGTGGGCCTTGAGGGTTACCATGGCGATGACGAGGGCGAGCTTGAGCAGGTGCATAGAATGGTCCTTTCCGCGGATCTTAGTCCTTTCCGCCGATCCGACCTAGGGCACCTGTAACTATTATCTTGCATAAGTCCTCTACAGCACCGGAGATCAGATACTTCCGGCCCTGATCAGGCCACAGGCGATCCGATCCCCCGAGTCCCCCGCGGGCTGGGTGGTGAGATCGTCGGCCTTCGCATGGATGATCACGGCCTTGCCGATGAAGCTCTCCAGCCCGTGCTCCTTCGCCTTCGGAATGAGGACTTCGGTCTTCGCGATCCCCTTGTCATTGGCCACCAGGTTGCCCAGGTCACCGAGGTGCTTGGACTGGGCGGCCGGTCCGCTGTGGGAGTGGTTCCCTGGGTTGAAGTGCGGCCCAGCGGATTTGAAGTCAGGGCCCTTGCACTCACCTTTCTCATGGACGTGGAAGCCGTGGACGGCACCAGGCTTGAGGCCAGAGACATCCGCGGTGACCTTTATCCCTTTGTCGGTTTCCTGCATCTGGACAGAGGCCTTGAGGTCTTTCATCGTCGGGGCCTCAAGCTTCGCGTGGGCCGGGCCTTGCTTCGAGCCTCCCATGGCCATCGCAGTTACGGGGAGTAGAAAGCTCAGTAGTAGAAATCTCATCGGACCTCCAGGATTTTTGGACGTCCGAAAATTTTACGAAACGATTGGTTAAGACACGACTTTAGAGATCATGAATTTTTCTGCTTGAGCTCGGCGTTAATTTTTTTATTTTGACTACAAACCGACCCAACTGTATCCCTTATTATCCTCACATTCAAAGGCTCATGCATGCAGCTCGTCCTTTCGCTCCTGGTAATCCTCTCACTCCACTCCAAGACTGCTTTCGGGGCCTGCCCGGGGACGGTGGAGGATGTGGCGAAGGATCTCATCGATCTGGGGACGAAGGTCGGGTTGGTCCGCATGCCACCGGAGAGCCAGGACTTCAAGACCGTCTACTTCGAAGGCCGGGAAGGGAATGAGAGAATTTTCCTCACGAAGTTCCGAAGCGCGGAGAAGTACAAGTTAGTAAGAGAGAACGACTCGTTCTCCGAAACTTGGTTCTTCGAGGAGGGCTGCCTGGTGGACCAGCGCAAGTCCCCATCCTCCCCCTCTCCCCGTCCCGATGGCTTCGACGATCAGGATCTTCAGGACCTGCTTGCGAAGAGCACCCAGGGCCTGATCTACCTCTGGAGTCCCTCCCTTCCCCTTTCTGTCGAAGGCAAGGCCGAGATCCAGAAGGTGGCGACGGGATTGAACCTTCCAGTGACCTTCCTCGTGGACCCCACGGCCACGGCCAACACTGACGGCGATCCGAAGGTGACCTCCCAGGAGCTCCTCCTCCTCGGTGCCACCCGGCACTACCCAGCGCTCCTGGTCTACCAGGGTGGCAAGCTAACCTCCCTGGCGCACGTCGGGCGCCGGTCAAACGGTGAGTGGAAGTGGATCATCAACCAAGAACTAAAAAGACGAATCGCCTACCAGACCGTCGGCGAAGCAATCCTCCGGGCCCGGCGGGCTCTCTCGCAGCTCGAAAAGATGCGAATCCTCACGGACCTCGAACTCACCAAGCTCCGGGAATATCCCCTCGAGCCGGGCTTCGGGAACTCGGCCTTCTTCCAGGTCACTCCCTTTCACAACTACGTCCTCGACTACAGCTACATCACCCAGTGGCAGGTCCATCTCATCGACCAGCTGACCGGAAAGCAGTCTCCGACTGCGATCCTCGGGGGCGATCCGTACCCGTCACCGGATGGTCGGTTCTTCGTCTCCAAGGAGAATGCTAATCTAAGCACCCAGCTGAAGTTCTATTCGCTGAAGGCGACTCTCGAGAACCCGAGCTCCCCGTCTCCGTTCCACACCGTGAGCAGGCTCGGAACTTGGTGGTACTCATCGGTCGGCTGGACAAAGACCGAGGCACAGGCCGAGTACGACCTCCGGGTCCTCACCAGAGAAGATTCCATGCGGATAGACCGCTACCGGATCACCGCCGCCGGAGACGAGTTCCAGGTCACCGAGCTCGGCTCCCACGACAAGGTCTGCGCGAACACCTTCGGCTCCGGGCCCATCCTCTCTCGGGATGGCAGGTATCTGAACTCCCAGAGTGACAGCAACACGCACATGAACATCTACCGCCTCCCGGAGGACCTCGACAAACCCTGTGACCTGGTCGCCGCTCTGCCCTTCTACGGCTCGAAGATCGCCTGGCATCCCTATAACTCGAATCAGTTCACCGTGACGACTCGGGACTGGACGGCCCACTACCTCTACGACATCTCACAGGACACGCTGATCAAGTTTCCCTCGACCACACCGGAGTGCGCCTCCGTCTACAGCCTGCGGATCATCGACGACCGGACGATGCTCTTCGTCTGTAGCATGAATGCGGACGGGACCCGGAGGAAGCACGTCTACTACCAGTTCGCACTTAAGTGACGGGAAGGGTTCTTGGCGCTGTCAAAACTTTCGACACTCATCTTCGGTGGGATAAAGATTTCTTATGAAACGCCGATCCGTCTTCTAGACCGCTGAGGGACTTTTTTAACTTGCCCGCCTCGGTCAGCTAAGAATGAATCGGATCACTCCATCCAAGTTGGCCCTCGGTCATCTCTCCCTTCCTATCGTTAGATCGGTTCGCCTCCTTTTCCTTGTGCTCTTCACGACGGCCTCCGTCCTCGCCCAACCTCTCTCTAAGCTCGAGCTCACACTTGAGAAAGTCTACCGGACCAACCCGGGCCTCGTGACCCAGTTCAACCCGGAGATCCTCCAGAAGGAAATCCGGAAGATCCTCAAGGCCAAGGGGCCCACCGACGAACTGGTGGACGTCGTCAGAGACGACCTCGCCGCCTTCCTGTCGTCACGCGAGCGGGTCATCCAGAACATCCACAAGCACCCGAACCTCTCGCTCCCTCGCGTGGTGGTCTCGGGCCAGTCGATCAGCGGCATGGTGGCCGCGGCGAAGGCCGCGCAGTCG
>SXUH01000174.1 GCA_005791855.1 Bdellovibrionales bacterium | reverse complement strand
GGAACCGGTAGCCGGCCGTGAAGTTGAGCTGCGCGGTCTTCCGCAGGAGCATAAAGTACTCCTCCTCCGTGACCGCCGCGCCGAGCTTCCCGAAGTAGCTCTCGAGGAGCGAGAAGTTCTGGAGCTGGGTGACGTAGACGAGGGTCTTGCCCTTGTGCGCTCCCCGCGCGAGGTAGAAGTCGATGAGGGCCGGGTCCTCCTTCTTCACCACGTAGGACATGAGGCTCTGGTCGATGAAGAGCACGCGCGTGTTGATCTTCGCGAGGACTTCCGCGTTCGCCATGATCTCCCGCGGGGTCGCCCGGTGGATGAAGGCCACGAGGTCCTTCCCCTCCTGGTAGCTCAGGGAGAGCCAGACCAGAGACACCGCGAGGACCGAGCCGACGGGGGCCAGGACCTTCCACTGCAGGGAGTGGCCGAGGTAGCGACCGATCTTCTGCGCGGGGGAGACGTAGTGGTCGAAGGGAAGGCCCTGCTCGATCTTGGAGCGGAGGACGCCGATCCGGGTCTCGAGGTCCGGGTGGGTGGAGAAGTACCGTCCGACGAAGGTCTTCTTCGCGCCGGCCTGGGTCCGGCGCCGGAGGTACTCCGGCATCTCCTCGGTGTTGGTGAGCTTCTCCAGCGCGGACCGCAGGGCCTCGAAGCTCGCCCCGAGCTCCAGCACCGCGTACCCGTCGGCTTCGAACTCGTGGGAGCGGATGGTGTCGAAGAGGATGTAGTAGTTGAAGAAGAACCAGGCCGTGCTCGCGAGGATGCACCAGGAGGAGGTCAGCGGGGCGTGGAGGTACGAGTCCTCTCCCCAGTAGAGGATGGAGCCGCCGAGGATGGTGACCATGAGGAGGACCGCCCCCGTGGCGATGGAGAGGAAGTTCTTCAGGAAGCCGATGAGCCGTTTCTGGATGTGCCGGTTCGCCACGTGGCTCAGTTCGTGGGAGATGACGGCGTCGAACTCCTCGAGGGTCAGGGTCGTCCGGAGGCTCCGGCCGATGAACATGGTCTGGTTCGAAAACTTCAGCAGCTTGAGGCCCACGACGAAGGCGTTCCGGACGTCCGTCTCGATCCACCGGACCCGGAGGCCGGGCATCCCGATCTGCGAGAGGCGCCGGTCGATGACCTCGAGGTACTCGGGCTCGGTGATCTCCCGGTTCGGGATGAGCTTGAGCATGACGATCACCGAGCAGGTGATGGTGAGGACGGAGACGAAGAGGATATTGAAGACGAGGCCGATGAGCCACAGGCTCCCCCACTCCTCGTAGACGCTCTCCTGGAAGGTCCAGTTGATCATGGAGTAGATGAGCATCGGCAGGAGGATCACGGCGAAGCTCACCCGGAGCTCCCGGATGAGGTGCTTCTTGAACGTCTCCCGCAGCGCGAGGCCCGTGTGCTTCTCCAGGTACCGGACGAAGAGCTGGTAGAGGAAGAAGCCGAGGAAGAGGAGGGCGATGTAGATCAGCCCCAGGCCCAGGATCCCGATGGCCTCGGACTTCTCGGTGATCAGGTGGGCGACGAGGATCGAGAGGAAGCCCTCGAAGATGAAGATGTAGAAGTGGTGGACGAGGATCATCTCCCGGTGGGCCGAGTTCTTGGCCTCGACGAGCGAGCTGAGGAAGGTGGCGCGGTCCTTCCCGAACTTCCTCCAGTTGTAGGCGATGGCGATGAAGATGAACAAGGCGTAAAGCATGGCGCGGCTCCTTGGACTTTATCGGCTTTTGGGGTATGAAAGATTAAAGGAAACACGAATAGGAGACCGAACATGTCCAATAAGCAGATGACCCTCGCCGACCTCTACCGAACCTCGCAGAACCTGGGGAAGAACGACGTGATCCTCGACGTCCGCAGGCCCGACGAGTACCGGGAAGGCCACATCGAGAACGCCCTCAACATCCCGGTGGACCAGGTGGCGACCCGGACGGCCGACCTCCGGAAGTACGACACCGTCTACATCCACTGCAAGCGGGGAGGCCGAGCCAAGACGGCCTTCGACGCCCTCCAGGCGGCGGGGCTAACCAACCTCGTCTGCGTCTTCGACGCGGGCATGGACGCGTGGATCGAGAGCGGCTATCCGGTGACTAGGGGTTGAAGCAAACCTGCTCGTGGTTCACGACCTGGATGACGTCGGCGACGTTCCCGAGGCCCAGGCCACCGAGCTTCGCCTTCACCCGCACGGGGAACTTCAGCGTGGTGAGGCCGGTGCAGTTGAAGCCGAGCTTCTCCTCCCGGATCAGGTCCTGGGCGTGGGTGACGAGCATGGCGTCCAGGCGCTCGGAGGGCAGGTCCGCGAGGTAGCGCTCGTGGCAGAGCCGGCGGCACTGGTGCTGGTTCCTCACGAGGTAGTTGTTGAACTCCTCGAGTTCGAACTTCCGGAGCCGCTCGGGGGCGATCTGCTTGGACCCGGTCAGGGGCGTGTAGACCCAGACCTCGCAGTCGCATTCGACGGCGAACGCGGAGAGGGAAACCAGGGTGAGGCAGGCCAGGAAAAGGTAGCGCATGCCCTCCTATCGGAGGAATCCCCGGCTACTTAAGATCGTACCAGTTCATGCCCTCGCCCATCTCAACCTTGAGCGGCACGCTCAGGCTTACGGCGCCTTCCATCTGCTCGCGCACCAGGACCTTCATCTCCTCGAGCTCCGACGGGTAGACGTCGAAGATGAGTTCGTCGTGCACCTGCAGGATCATGGTGGAGCGGAGCCGGCGGTCGCGGAGTATCCGCTGGATGTTGATCATGGCGAGCTTGATGATGTCGGCGGCGGTCCCCTGGATCGGGCTGTTGATCGCCACCCGCTCGGCCATGGCCTTGATCTGGCGGTTCGAGGACTTGATGTCCGGGAGGAAGCGCTTGCGGCCGAAGAGTGTCACGGCGTAGCCGGTGTCCTCCGCGCGCTCCTTCAGGGTGTCGAGGTAGCTCTTCACCCGGCTGAACTTCTGGAAGTAGTTGGTGATGTACTTCTTCGCCTCGGCCTGCGGGATCTTCAGCGTCTGCGAGAGGCCGAAGCTCGTCTGGCCGTACATGAGGCCGAAGTTGATCGCCTTGGCGCCGTTCCGCTGGTCCTTGGTGACCTGCTCCAGCGGAGTCTCGAAGATCTCGGACGCCGTCTGCCGGTGGATGTCCCGGTCCAGCTGGAAGGCCTCGAGCATGTTCTGGTCCTGGGAGAAGTGCGCGAGGAGCCGCAGCTCCACCTGGGAGTAGTCGGCGGAGAGGAGGATCCGGCCCTTGGAGGGAACGAACCCCTTCCGGAGCTTCCTCCCGTTCTCCGTGCGCACGGGGATGTTCTGGAGGTTCGGGTTGTCGGAGGACAGGCGGCCCGTGGCCGCGTTGCTCGGCTGGTAGTGGGTGTGGAGCTTCTTCGTCGCGGGGTTCACGAGCGTCGGCAGCGCCTTC
>SXUH01000022.1 GCA_005791855.1 Bdellovibrionales bacterium | reverse complement strand
CGGGTAGCCGATGTCCGAGGCGGTCTCGTAGTTGTTATGACTGGAGAGGAAGTCCGCGAGGTCCTTGCAGTCTCCGTTGTAGTTGAGGATCGGCTTCCAGGTGTGGAAGGAGAGGATCAGCCCCGGCTTGTACTTATCCATCAGCTTCACTAGGTACTGGTTCTCCGGCTCGGAGAGGGGCTTGGGACCCGGGTTGTACCTCGGCTGCGTGTGGACCCCGGACCAGTCTTTGGTCGGGAGGTTCCGATTGAGGTCGACGTGATGGGCGTTCACCCTGGTCTGGGTCCGGTAGCCGTCGACGTTCAGGATCGGGATGACGATCATCGGAAGGTCCTTCAGCGTGTGCTCCATCTTGAGCCACTGGAACAGTTCCTTCAGCACGTAGACGCCCTCGACCTCGTCTCCGTGGACGCCGCCGATGAGGTAGAAGTACTTGCTGGCCTTGATGTCGGTCTTGAAGGCCGGGATGGTGTGCCCCTCGTGGGACGTGCCGCTTTCGATTTCTGAAAAGATCATAGACTCTCTTTATGAAGATAGACCGCGGACTGGCCCGGCGTCTCTTCGACCTCTACTTCGAGGCTGTTGAACTTGAATCCGAACTTCTGCTCCACGCTCTTCCGGATCTCCCCGCAGATGTACTGGGCGATGCGCTCGGAGCTGGTGTTGAGGATCGGCAGCAGGAGGACGTCGCTCGCCGGGATGGAGAACACGGACTCATCGGGCGTGGTGATGATGGTGTTCTTGTGGTCGGCGTGGATGCGGAGCTTGGGATTTTCTCTGGGGATCAGGAGCTTGTGGTCGAGGGAGTCGCAGATCACCCGGACGATGGGCTTGATGTCGAGGAAGTCGAAGACCATGTCGCCGGAGAGCTCGGGTGCCTCCCCCTTGACCTGCACGCGGTAGTTGTGACCGTGGAGAGGCTCGCGGCTCCCGTCTTCAAAAATCATGAAGTGCGAAGATGCAAAGTTAAAATATTGCTTATAGACTCTAATGGAAAAAGGGAGACTCAAGGTTAATACCTCGGTTGGTTTTAGTTCAAGACAAGATACAATTGAGCTAAAAAAGTGGCAAAGATTATCCTAGTCATGCTGCGCAGAGTTAAGGGAAATATGAAAAAGAAACATATTAGAGCGCTTGCTGGAATAGAAAGCTGGTTAAGAAAGCAACATCTCATCGATGAAATGGTCCTCGACTCCATCAAGACCATCAGGGCCACCCTCGAATCGGTCCCGGATTCTGAAAAGTCCCAGACCGATGCCTTGCCCGCCCCGTCCGAGATTTCCACCGAGCCCGAGACCATCGCCCTCTACTCCGACGGCGGCTGCCGGGGGAACCCGGGGCCCGGGTCCTTCGCCTACATCATCCAGAAGCACGACGGGGAGATCATCGCCGAGGGAGTGGAGTTCGAGGGCCACACCACCAACAACAAGATGGAGCTCTCCGGACCCCTGAAGGGTCTGCACGAGCTCAAGCGCGTGCTGCCGACCATCGGCAAGGATCCGCTCCTCACCAAGATCAAGGTCATCACCGATTCCAAGTACGTGGTCGAAGGGATGAAGAGCTGGGTCCACGGCTGGAAGGCCCGGGGCTGGAAAAAGGCCGATAATAAGATCCCGGAGAACCTAGAGCTCTGGCAGGAACTCGAAGCAGTCCGCTCCTCCTTCATGCAGGTCGAGTGGATGTGGGTGAGGGGGCACGAGGGACACCCTCAGAACGAATACTGCGACCGGAAGGCCAACGAGATCATGGACGAACGGATCCAGTGACTAGTTCGCGGCCTGGGTCTTCGGCTGCGCGGCCTTGGTCTTCTTGACCATCTCCTGGGCGAGGCGCTTCATCTCCTGGAACTCCGAGGTCACCCCGATGGATCCGCTGGATCTGGTCTTCGCCTTCAGCTCGTTGGCCTGCTCAACCCGGGCCGCCGAAGGTGGGTGGGACGCCATGGCGTCCGAGAGCCAACCCATGAAGCCGTTCTGGTTCCTCTTCGCTTCTTGCTCCATGGCCTGGAGCTTGGTGTAGAAGTCACCGATCTTGTTTTTGTCGTAGCCTGCCACACTCGCGTAGCGGAAGCCGACGCGGTCAGATTCGAGCTCGTCTTCCTGTGAGTTTTTCATGAAGCCGTACTTCTGAACCATGAGCCCGGCCCCGGCCCCGCCCCCGATCCCGTAGAGCGCGAACTTCGCCCGGCAGGCCGTATCCTTCGGATCGCACATCTTCTTCCCGAGGAAGTAGCCAGCTGCGCCGCCGAGGACCGCTCCGACTCCGCCGATGAGCCAGGTCTTCCCTTGCTCCTTCTTGGCGATGTACATCCGCTCGGCGGTGTGACGAGCAGTCACGTGGCCGATCTCGTGTCCGATCACGCCCGCGAGTTCAGCTTCCGAATCCGCCATCGCGATGATCGGGGCCGTGACGAAGATGCTCCCTGCGGGCAGAGCGAACGCGTTGACGTGGGGCACGTCCACCACGGTGAAGTTGTAGGAGTAGGGATTGTTGTTGAGATTGTTCTCTCTCACCAGTTTCTGCCCGAGCTTAGTGATGTACGCCTGGAGCTCCGGACTCTTGGCCGGCGGGTACTCCTTACTCATCTGGGCGAGGGCTTCCTTGGTGAGCTGCTTCTCCTCATCAACGGAGAGGGCAACTTCCTGACCTTCGTTGTTT
>SXUH01000173.1 GCA_005791855.1 Bdellovibrionales bacterium | reverse complement strand
CGCCCGAACAAATTCCATAGCTAGGTTACGGTTCATACAATGCCCCTCTGAAAAGTTAATCGAGGAGATTATATAACTATTTTTTCAAGCGGGTCTATCGGTGACTAGCTCAATTGACGCATAAGAAATTCTTTAACTTCGTTCGGCAAAAGCTCCGCGGTAATAAGTTTTAAGAGTTCTTTGACACGGTCGAGCTTCGCGACGTCGATGTTTTGATCGAGCTGGAACACCCACTCGTCTTCGTCGATCAGAGGAGACTCTACAACACGCTTTGACAAGATCCGGCCGGTCTTAAGCCCGTGCCCGTCTTCCCACTCCACGAAGGTTTCCATGAAGAGGATCTGGCACTTGGACATCTCTCCGTCGCTGTGTTGCCAGACGAAGAGTTCCACCGGCCCGTCGGAGCGGAGCCAGTACTTTAGCTTCGCCGGAAGGTCCAGGCCCGAGCCGACCTTGTGCAGGGGCTTGAGCCGTTTCACCATGTTTTCCATCTGCAGAAAACTCTGGACCTTCTCCTGGACTTCTCTCTTTTTTAAGAATTCGACCCCCAGGCGATTCGAGGTGTGCCACTTCACCGTGCCGGAGACGTCCAGCACCTGGCCCAGCCAGTGGATGGAGCCTCGCATGGCCGAGTCGTTCTTAAAATTATGGTCACTGTCTTTGACCGAAAGCTGCCTGCCAGAGTGAGATATGTCTTTCACCTCGTATACCCGCGAGTTATCCTCGGCTTTAAAGGTCAGGTAGCAGAAAGGGAACCGGGGCAGGACCCGCTTCTCGTGCTTCTCGAAATCGGATTTGATCAAATTGAATCTTCGTTCCATCGACACCTCATTGTTCTCTTATTGTAGGCGCTCCTGTAAGATTCCCCAAGCTAGGTACAGCTTTCTTTTTGCTTACCTAAAACTCTCTGCTAGATTGGAAGGACATGGAAAAAAACGACCTGGAAATCGACAACCTCCCGAACAGACTGACCTTCTTCCGCATGCTCATGATCCCGGTGGTCGTCCTGGCACTTTTCTTCATCGAGGACACCCCCGAAGCCCTAGTACCCTACCAGGCCTATCTGGGTCACTTCTCCTGCTGGACCTTCGTCCTGGCCTCCATCACCGACTTCCTGGACGGGTACATCGCCCGGAAGCGGAACATCGTCACCGTCTTCGGGTCCTTCCTCGATCCCATCGCCGATAAGTTCCTGGTGGTCTCCTCCATCATCATGCTGATGGGGATCGGCCGGATCCATCCCATCGCGGTCATCATCCTCGTCCTGCGGGAGATGTACATGACCTCGCTCCGGCTCCTCGCCCTCACCGAAGGCGTGGACGTCCCGGTGAACCAGCTCGGCAAGTGGAAGACCGGCATGCAGATGACCGCCATCCCGATGCTCATGATCTACGACGACTTCCTTTGGCTGGACCTCCAGCTCATCGGGACCATCCTCTTGTACGTCTCCGCCTTCCTCTCCCTCTCCTCCGCCCTCGGGTACTCGCTCTCCATGATCAAGAAGCTCCGGGAGAAGCGAGCGGAGAAGAAGCGGCTCAAGCGAGAGAGTAAGGCGCAGCGGGAACCGGTATGAGCTCCGGCCCGCACCACTACGTCCTGTGCTGCGCCGGCGTGGCCCCCATGAGCCAGCGGTACCTGGAGGAAGTGAAAGACATCTTTAGAAGACACCGGATCTCCGTCACCCAGATCGACGACCGGTCCCGGGACCGGTTCTCCTCCCTCGAGGTCTGCGCCTCCACCGAACGGCCGGTGGACACCGGGCTCTTGAAGCTCGACCTGATGAAGCTCGCCGACGACCATAAGATCGACGCCGCCTTCATCGAAGACACCCTCTTCCGATCGAAGAAAAAGCTCATCGTCTTCGACATGGACTCCACCCTCATCCAGGGCGAGGTCATCAACGAGATGGCCAATCTCCACGGGATCGGAGCCGCGGTCGGCGCGATCACCAAGCGGGCGATGGAAGGCGAGCTGAGCTTCGACGAGTCCCTGCGCCAGCGGATCGCTCTCCTGAAGGGCTTCCCGAAGTCCAAGATGGAACAGATCCACCACCGGCTCAAGCTGTCCCCGGGCGCGGACCGACTGGTTCGGACGGTGAAGCAGCAGGGGTACAAGACCGCCATCGTCTCCGGCGGGTTCCGCTTCTTCGCCGACGCCCTCGGGGAGGAGCTCGGGATCGACTACGTCTACGCCAACGACCTCGACTGGGACGGGGACGTGCTCTCGGGGAAGGTGAACGGCGCGATCGTCAACGCCGAGAAGAAGGCCGAGCTCCTCGACGTCCTCTGCGCCGGGGAGAAGATCGACCTCGCCCAGGTGGTGGCCGTCGGCGACGGAGCGAACGATCTCCTGATGCTCGCCAAGGCCGGCATGGGCATCGCCTACCACGCCAAGGACAAGGTCAAGCGGGAGTCCCGCCACCACCTGAGCCACGGCCCGATGACCGTGATCCTCTACTTCCTGGGGATCGCCGGGGACCATTTCGAATGAGGCTCTTCAAGAGCCTCGCCGAGGCGAGCAGAGTTCCGCTGGAGGTCACGGCCCTGAAGCTCAACCTGAAGGAGACGGTGTTCCCCGAGAGCCTCTTCGAGTTCCCGAACTTAAGCGAGCTCTACCTGGAAGGAAACTGCAAGAACTTCCCCGAGCTCAAGGGGGCCTGGCGGAAGCTCTCCACGCTCTCGATAAAGTGCCCGGGGATCTCCGCCGACCTCTCGGCCCTCTTCACCCTTCCGTCGATCATCAACCTGAAGATCCTCGACACGCCCATGGAGCGCTTCTACCTCCCGCTGGGGGTCGCCTCCTGGTCGCTCACCTCCCTGACCGTGAAGGACTGCGGCCTCCTCAATCTCCCCGAGGAGATCTCGATGGTCACGGGGCTCAAGGAGATGAACCTCTCCGGAAATAAACTAAGCAAGCTCCCCTACTCCTTCCCGGAGCTCAGGAATCTCAAGCGCCTGAACCTCGACGGGAACGAGTTCAGCAAGTTCCCGGACATGGTGAAGTCCATGCCGAAGCTCTCGCACCTCTCCATCGACGGGAACCCGTTCCCGGAGGAAGAGCGGGACCGGATCCAGCGGACCTTCCACCTCTGGTTGTAGAGCTAGTCCCGGGGGCCCGTGACCTTGCACCGAAGGCCGTAGCCCGGAGGCTGGTAGGTCATCTCCACCCGGATGGTCCCCAGGAGTCGGATCGGCGCCATGATCAGCGGGTTGAGCAGTTGCGGATTGAGGGTGACCGTCGTCTCGACGGCTTCCTGGTCCGCGCTGAAGGTCGTCCCGGTGAAGGAATTCCCACCGAGGCGCTTGAGCCAGAAGAGCGGATTGGTGTTCTCGGGGCAGACGGTGATGGCGTTCAGGAGCTTCTGCCGAGCTTCCTCGCTTGCTCCGGAGAGCATGGGGCTAAGGGATAAGAAAAGGATGAAAAAAAGTTTCATGAGCGGTCCTCCTGCGCCTACGTTAGGAATCTTCCCAAAAAAGGTCAAGTTAATGATTCTGGATCGAGCAGCGCAGAACTCTCAGTAGGCGATCGCCTGTCCCTGATCCAGTACCATGAACGTCTCCGTGGACAGGTTCTGAGCCCTCAGAGCTTTCTCGAGATCGATCACCGGATCCTCGATCCCCTCGTCGGTGAGCTGGAAGGTCCCGAAGTGCATGCCGATGGACTTGATCGCCGCGAGGTCCTTGTGGGCCAGGACCGCGTCCTCCGGATTCATGTGGTGGACCTTCATGAACCAGCGCGGGAGGTACGCGCCGATCGGAAGGAGGGCCAGATCGGGGGCGCCGAGCCGGTCTCTGATTTCTTTGAAGTGGGTGGAGTAGCCGGTGTCTCCGGCGAAGTAGATCTTCGTCTTCGAATTGTCGACGTAGAAACTTCCCCAGAGAGTTTCGTTCTTATCAAAGGGCGTGCGGCTGGACCAGTGCTGGGCCGGGGTGAAGGTGATCTTCACGTCCTTGATCCGCTGCTCTTCCCACCAGTCGAGCTCTTTCACGTTCTGGAGGCCCTCGGCCTTGAGGAACTTCTCGATCCCGAGGGGAACGAGGAAGAGCGGATGGTACTTGGCATCCAGGGACCTCAGGGTCGCCAGGTCCAGGTGGTCGTAGTGGTTGTGGGAGATCAGGACCACGTCGATGGCCGGGAGCAGGTCGAAGGCGATCCCCGGGGCCCGCACCCGCCTGGGGCCGATCAGCTTGAACGGGCTCACCCGCTCGGAGTAGACCGGATCGGTGAGGATGTTGAGCCCCTCGAGCTGCAGGAGGAAGGTGGCGTGGTTGATGAAGGTGACGTTGGCCTTCTCCGTCGGCGTGAGGAGCCGCAGCGGATAGTTCTTGTTGCTCACGTGGGAGGGCCAGTCCTTGGCCTCGAAGGCGAGCTTCCACTTGAGGACCGTGAAGAGGGACTTCAGATCATTCTGCCCGGGGTTGTGGAACTTCTCCCCGTCGAAGTGATCTGATTTTTTATACGTCGAACCGTGAGCCGTCATCGTCACCACCAGTGGAAGGAGAACACAGAGCGATCGCATTACTGGAGAACCATCTCGTGGCCGTTCCAGTTCATGGAGAGCGTCCCTTCGCGCAGGTTCCCCTCGAGGATCTTCTTCGACAGCGGCCTGGTCACGAGCCGCTGGAACACGCTGTTGAGGGGCCTAGCGCCGTACTGGAAGTCGAAGCCGCGCTCGGAGAGCGTCTCGTAGGCCTTCGGTTCGAGCTTCAGGGAAACCTTCTTGGCCTTGAGCCGTTCGTTGAGGAGCTT
>SXUH01000172.1 GCA_005791855.1 Bdellovibrionales bacterium | reverse complement strand
GGCCTCGAAGTCCGGGATGAGGCTCGGGATCGAGCGGAACACGGCGGCTACGGAGCCCTTCGAGTAGAACACGTTGGCCCGGAACCGGGCGAGGCCCTTGATCCCGAAGGAGAAGTCCAGCTCGAGGTTCTTCTCGAGCTCGGCCTTCTGCTTCTCGGTGAGGATCTGGTAGATGAGCCTCTTCGTGTCGTCGGGGCCCAGGCTCCCGACCTTCACCCGCACGATGTCGCCGCTGATCCGCATGCCGGGGGCGCTCCCGACGGTGAGGTGCAGGTCCGAGGCGTTGTTATCGACCATCACCTTGAAGAGCTGCTGGATCTGCAGGCTCCCGATCCCCTGGTCGAGGTTGGTCTTGGTGGTGTTGGTGTTCGTGTTCTCAGCCATGGCCGATCTCCTATAGGTTGTCCGACGCCGAGTTCGAAACGGCTTCTTCCAGGGTCGTGAGGCCCTGGGCCACTTTCGTCAGCGCGCACATTCTCAGTGTTTTCATCCCGTCGCGGATCGCTTGCTTCTTGATGTCGTCCGTGGAGGCGTTCCGGAGGATCAGCTCCCGCACCTTCGCGGTGACGGAGAGGACCTCGTAGATCGCGACCCGGCCCTTATACCCGGTCTTGTTGCAGATGTCGCAGCCCTTGCCGTGGTAGACCTTTATCTTCTCCGCGGAGGCCGGGGCGAAGCCGCAGGCCACGAGCTCCGCCGGCGTGACCTTCTTCTCCTCCCGGCAGTTCACGCAGATCTTCCGGCAGAGCCGCTGGGCCACGATGACGTTCAGGGCGGCCACCACGAGGAACGGCTCGATCCCCATGTTCAGGAGCCGGGTCACCGTCGCCGGGGCGTCGTTCGTGTGGAGGGTCGAGAGGACGAGGTGGCCGGTGAGGGCGGCCTCGACGGCGATCTCCCCGACCTCGAGGTCCCGGATCTCCCCCACCATGATGATGTCCGGGTCCTGCCGGAGGAAGGCCTTGAGGGCCGCCGGGAAGGTGAGGCCCACGTCCTTCTTCACGTTCACCTGGTTGATCCCTTCGAGGTTGAACTCCACGGGGTCCTCCGCGGTGGAGATGTTGTTGTCCGGGGTGTTCAGCTCCGCGAGGGCGGAGTAGAGGGTCGTCGTCTTCCCGGAACCGGTCGGGCCCGTCACGAGGCACATCCCGTAGGGCCGGTGGATCCCGTCCTTGAAGGCCTCGAGCTGCTTGGGCTCGAAGCCGAGCTTGGTCATGTCGAGCTGGAGGTTCGACGAGTCGAGGAGCCGCATGACGATCTTCTCTCCGAAGAGCGTCGGCAGGGAGGAGACCCGGTAGTCGATGGGGCTCCCGCCGATGAGGAGCTTGATCCGTCCGTCCTGCGGCTTGCGCTTCTCCGAGATGTCCATCTGGGCCATGATCTTCAGTCGCGAGAGGACCGACGGCATCATGCTCTTCGGCGGCTGGGCCACCTCGACCAGGCCTCCGTCCACGCGCAGCCGGACCCGGAAGATCTTCTCGGAGGGCTCGACGTGGCTGTCCGAGGCCTTCTTCACGTAGGCTTCCGCGAGGAGCCGGTTCACGAAGGTCACCACGTCGTCGGAGATGTCCTCGGCGCGGATGTAGTCGTCGGGGGCGTTCGAGCCCGTGACTTCCTGGATGTTGTTGATGAGGTCGTCCACCGACTCCTTGATCCCGCCGTAGAGCTTCTTCCACGAGGAGATGTTGGTGAGGATGAACTCGACCTGCTTCTTGAACGTGTCCTGGAACTCCTTGGAGGCGTCGGTCACCACACTCGGGTCGAAGGTCGCGAAGGTGAGCTTCGTCCCGGTCTTCTGGATCGGGATCGATCGGTACTTGATGACGAGTCTCTTCTTGAGGGTCGAGAGCGTCTCCGTCGGGACCTTCGCGTTCGTGAGGTCGATGAAGGTCATGGAGAACTTGTCGGCGCAGAGCTTTGCGAACTTGTTCTCGTCGAAGTACGGCATCGCGAGGAGTTCGAACTCGTTGATCTCGTCTTCCTTCCCTAAGGCGAGACGCCGAAGCTCTTTGAGCGTCGCCATTCCCGTATTAGTAACGATGTCTATGAACTCTTTCCGAATCATGAGATTTCTAACCCTTTATAACTATGTCTCGCGTTTCGGGTTATTCGGTACTTAAGTTTAGCCTTTGTTTGCGGCCCAGAATTTTACCGCGTGCCGGGCCTGGAGCTCGAGGAGCTCCCGACCGTCTTGGTACGCCTTGACCCTGGAAGGGAGAGTACTCTGGTGCGGTTCGAAGGCGTAGTTATGGTCCCAGAAGATGTCCTGGGTCGAGATGTTGCCGTTGAAGGTGAAGGTTCGAGAGCAGCAGTTGACGACCATATTCTGCGCGGACTCTTTCCGGTAGCTCCGGAGGTCGACGCCGGCGAGGTCGAGGCCAGCTCTCCGGGAGAGGGTGGTGGATTCCAGACCGAGGTCGTCGGCCACGAGCTTGGTGACCTTGGCCATGACCCCGCTCCCGAGGATGATCAGGTGGAGCGCGCCGAACTCCTGCCGGTACCGGCGGAGGATCTCGTCCACGGCCAGCAGGTCGGTGTTCGTCCCGCGGTAGACCTTCCCGTGGAGCGAGAGGGTGTTGATCGCTCCGATCCTCCTGACCAGCGGCGACGGGACCTCGACCTGAGGCAGGAAGTGAGTCTTGTAGGGTGAGGTGACGTTGACCCCGTCGTACGTCTTCGCGAGGTCTCCCGCGGAGGGGATCTGCGACGGGAACGGGTACGAGAGGAGGTCGTACCGCTCGAGCTCGGCGGGGAGGAGCCTCCGGTAGATCGACGGAGAGAGCGAGTGCTCCACCGGGTAGCCGATGAGGGCGAGCTTCATTTGTTCCTCAGAAAATCTTTCGCCAGGTTCACGTCCTTCCGGATCTGCTCGATGAGGTCGTTCACCGTCGGGAACTTCCGCTCGTCCCGGAGCTTGTGCAGGAACTGGATGTCGATCGTCTCGCCGTAGATGTCGGTGTCGAAGTCGCAGAGGTTGGTTTCGACGTGGAGCTGGTTACCGTCCTTGAAGGTCGGGTTGTTTCCGATGTTGGTGATCGACTGGTAGGTCATGCCCTCGTAGATGGTCCGGGTCACGTACACGCCCTTGTGGGGGACGAGGAGGTCCTGGGAGACCTGGATGTTCGCGGTGGGGAACCCGATCTTCTTGCCCCGGCCCTCGCCCTTCACCACCACGCCCTCCAGGTGGAAGGGGCGCTCGAGGATCGCCTCGACCTCGTCGATCTTCCCGGAGAGGAGGCGCTCGCGGATCAGGCTGGAGGAGACCACCTGTCCGTGGTACTCGAACTTCGGCTGGACCTCGACCGACACGCTCTTCGGATGGCAGAGGGACTTCACCAGGTCGTAGTCTCCCTGCTTGTTCGCCCCGAAGGCGAAGTCGTAGCCCAGGTAGAAGTCCCGGAGGGCCGGGTACTTCAGGAGGTATTCGTTCAGGAACTGGTCGGCCGTGAGGGTGCTGAAGTCCCGGGTGAACTTCATCTCGACGAGGAAGTCGACCCCGAGCTTCTCCAGCAGGACCCGCCGCTGCTCGTAGCTGTTGATGAGGAAGCGCTCCTTCTCCGGGTGGATGATCTTCTGGGGATGCGGGATGAAGGTCACCACCACGAACTTCGACTTCTTCGAGAGGCAGTCGTTCTTGATCTTCCGCAGGAGCTCCCGGTGGCCCAGGTGGACGCCGTCGAAGTTTCCGATGGTGAGGCCGATCTCCGGGTGGGCCCCGTTGACCTTCGGGATCTCAAGAAGGTTGTGAAGGATTTTCATTTTTCGCGCTCTCAATGTACCGGCTCAAGTTTTTAAAATGCGCTGCCCGATAAGTAAAGTTCAGATCCGTCTTTTTACTCGAGTAGATCATCGAGTCATTGGCGTTGATGAGCTCGGAGAAGTACGCCTTCGAGTCTTCCGGAAGGTCCGAGTCTCGGATGATCGCGAGGGGCGACTTCCCGGACCTCTGAATCAGTGGCGTCATCCACTTCACGAAGGTGCCGAACTGGAAGTCCCCTTTCCTGAACTCGGTCGGGATCGGGGGCGCCCGTCGCGAGAACCGGTAGTCGCCTTTCTTGATGAAGAAGCTCAGAGCGATCAGAAGAGAGACCACGGCCAGGGAGGTGTTGACGACGGGGAGCCAGGTCCGGAGCCCGGCCCTGGTTTCCGTCACCGGCGGAGCGAGGCTCGGTGCATGCGGCTGCGCCGCTGGGGCCTTCGCCCCGTCCTCCGTCCTTCGCTCCGGCGCTGCGGGAGCCGAGGTAGCCTGGCCTCCGGCGACGACGATCTCCGGGACGGGGAGCTTGGTGACGACGTACTTCTCCGAATCCGGATCGAGGTAGCTCAGGGAAATTTCCCCGGCCGGGACGGTGAGGTTCTCCTTCGCGAGGAAGGTGTAGTCGAAGATCTTGGTGGCCTGGTCCGCGTCGGCGATCTTCAGGTCCCCGTTGGATTCGAACTCCTCTAGCCCCGGGTGCTTGAGGATCGTCGGTGCTTCGAGGTTCTCGAGGGCCCCGCCGCCGGAGATGGTGAGCTTCACCTCCAGGGGTTCGTTGACGATGAGCTTCTGCTGGTTGAACTCGAGCTGGAACTCGTGCCGGCCGATGAGGCCCGTGAAGTGCGGCGGGATGGGAGCGGGGAGCGCCCGCACCTCCACCGTCACCGGAGGGCTCGAGAGGGTCTTGGTCCGGAGCTGCCGGTTGAAGCCGAAGCTCCCGAAGGGATCCGCCGGATTGGAGACGGCGTAGGTCACGGAGATGCGGAGCGGATCGACCTTGAGGTCCCCGACCTTCTCCGGGAAGAGCTTGGCGGCGTAGATCTGCGTCCGCTGGTAGATCTCTCCGTTCACCGAAACCCGCTCCGTCCTCTCCGGCTCCTGGAGGAAGCGCTTGAGGAAGTTGTTGAGCTTCGGGTACTTCTTCACATCCAGGTTATTAAAGCTCACCTTGTTGTAGAGGTAGTAGCGGACGGTGATCCCTTCGCCGAGGAGGATCTTCTTCTTCGGCACGTCGGCCATGACGAAGAGCTCGGCGGCGACCTCCGGCTCCCTCACCACCGTCAGGGTGATCGGGGAGTGCCGGAGGTTCTGGGTCCCGAGCTGGACGGTGATGTCTCGGAGGCCGGCGACCCCGGGCTTCGAGGCCACGAGGTCGTAGACCACGGTCACTTCCCTCGTCACCGTGTACTTGCCGTTGGCGTACACCGCCCGCGTCGAGACACCCTGGTTCGCCTTCCCGACGACCTCGAGGCTACTCGGGGTGAAGGTGATCTGCGGCTCCTCGCCGGATTCGGTGAAGATCCGGAAGACGGCCTGGAAGACGTCGCCGGCCACGGGCCTCTCCGGGTTGAGCTCGACCTTGACCTCGTCGCCGAAGGCGAGGGTGGAGGTGGCGACGAAGAATAGAAACGCTAGCACCAATCTCATACTACCAATCCTTACTTCCCCGGGACTTCCTCTTGTTGAGGTCCCGGGTTCCGTTTTCGATCATTTTTATCTGCAGCTGCCGGTCGTCGGACATGAGCTGCTTTAACTTCGGGGCGAGTTTCTTCTGCGGCTTGGGCTTCCCTTCTCCCTGGTCTCCGGCCTCCGGTTGCCCCGGGGCGGCCTCGGGCTTCTCTTCCTCGCCCTCGCCTTTCTTCTCATCCTTGTCTTTCTGCGGGTCGGAGTTCTCCTTGTCCTTCTCCTGGCCCTCCCCCTGCTCTTTCTTCTCCTGCTTCTTGTCCTGCTCGCCGCCGGACTTCTCGTCGGGCTTCCCGGGCTGGTTGTCCTGCTGGTTGGGCTGGCCCTGCTTGCCTTCCTTCCCTTCGCCCTGCTGGTCCTTCTTGTCCTTCCCGTCCTTCTTGTCTTTTTCTTCCTGGTCTTTCTTCTGCTGCTCTTTCTTCTTCTGCTCTTCCTTCTTCTTGAGCACCGTCAGGACGTTCTTGTCCATGATCTCCTTGAGCTTCTTCGCCTCCGGGGAGTCCTTCGGGAGCGTGCTGTGGAGCCGCTCGTAGACGTCCAGCCCCTCGTCGATGCGGCCCGACTCCAGGAGGACGGTGCCGTAGTTGAGGTAGGTCTCCGGCGGGAGGGAAGTGTCGATGTTGCTCCTCCCGAGGCTCTCCTCGTAGAGAGCGAGGGCCTCCGGGCTCGATTCGTTCCGGTGGAGGTCGTCCGCGAGCTTGAGCTTCTCCAGCGTCGAGAGCTTCCCCTCCTTGAGCTCGGTGAGCTTCGTCACCACCTCCGGCGGAAGCTGCTTCTCCTCGTCTGCCCGGACGGGGAGGACGACGAGCAGGAGGCCAAGGGAGAAGACCCGGAGGGCCTTGAGGAAGTACGCGAGGATGAAGAGGCAGAGCGCGGGGACGACGATCCATTCCATGAGGACCGGTCGGATGACCATGTCCTGCTGCTCGAGGCCCTTGTTCTTCTCGGAGGTGAAGAACTCCAGGATCTCGTCCGACGGAAGGGAGTAGCTGTTGGTGAGCCAGTACTTCGCTGACGGGAGGTCGCTCGCGACCCGCTGGAAGAAAGTTTCGTTGAGCTTGGTGATCACGTCCTGGCCCCGGTCCTTCTTGTACCCGAAGCGGAAGCCGCGGCCGTCGTCCAAGGGGATCCGCCCACCCTGCTTCGTCCCGACCCCGACCAGGGCCACGTGGATCTCCTCGGGGATCTTGATGTCGATCCCGCCCGCGGTCTCCTCTCCGTCGGTCAGGACGAGGATGTTCCCGCGCGGGTTCCCTTCGATCTCCCGGAAGTACTGCACGCTCTCCTGGATGGCGATCGAGAGCGCGGAGGAGCCGTACTGGTTCCGGAGGTTCTTCAGGCTGTCGAGCCGGGCGTCGATGAGGTCCAGGTCATTGGTGAAGGGGACGATCTTCTTCTGGATCTCGGAGAAGGCGACGACGGAGAGCTGGTGGCCCGCCGCCCTCCGGGCGAAGTGCTTGGCGATGAGGGCCGCCTTCTGGAGCCGGCTGGGTTTGACGTCTTCCGCGAGCATGCTCGCGGACGTGTCGATGAGGATGATGGTTCGATCGGTGGGCAGCCTCGTCTTCACCTTCTCCTCCGGACCTCGGACGTCGAGGAGGCTCCCGAGGAGGCCCCCCATGCCGAGGAGGAGGCAGAGGGACGAGAGGTAGCTGAAGGCGCTCCGGCGGTAGAACCAGTACTTCTGGATCAGGCCGAAGAACCGTCTCTCCAGGTAGACCACGAGGCCGACGAAGCCCACGAAGGCAAGGAGAATCGCAGGAAGGTAAGGTAGCTGCTGGAAGTTCATGTCACATCCCTGAGGAAGAGTCTCCTCGAAACTTCGACGCCGAAGATCAGCGAGACTCCGAGGAGGAGGTAGGAGTAGAACAGCTCGTCGTAGATGATCTGCTGGTTCACCTTGATCTCCGTCTTCTCCAGCTTCTGGATGTCGTCCAGGATTTCCTGGAGGGCACCGGCGCTCTTGGCGGGGTAGAACTTCCCGCCGGTCATCTCGCTGATCTCGTTTAGGACTTTGTAGTCGATGGACCCACCGGGGATGAGCTGGTACTGGGTCCCGAAGATGCCGTTACCCATGGGGATCTTCGCGTCTTCGTCGGTCCCGAGGCCGATGGTGTAGACCTTGATCCCGTACTTCTTGGCCTCGGCCGCGGCCTCCAGCGGAGTGAGCGTCCCGACGTTGGCGACGCCGTCGGTGAGGAGGATGATCACCTTGTTCTTCGTCTCGCTGTTCACCGCCCGGGCCACGGAGAGGGCCAGGCCGTCACCGATGTTCGTGCCGCTGCCGAGGAAGCCGATGGAGATCTCCGCGAGCACCTGGTCCACGAGGCTCGGGTCCGTGGTGAGCGGAAGGAGGGTGAAGACCTTCTCGGAGAAGATGACGATGGAGATCCGGTCCGTGGGCCTCATGCGAGCGAAGTCCCGGATCCGCTCCTTGGCGACCTCGAGCCGGTTGGGCTTGATGTCTTCGGCGAGCATGGACCGCGAGACGTCGATGCAGAGGACGATGTCGTTGACCCGGATGTTATTCGGTGAGTACTTCTGCGGCATCCGCGGCTGCATCAGGGCGTAGCTCAGGTACCCCCAGCCCGCGACCCCCGCGAGGAAGAGGGCGAGCCGGAGTGCCTTCTTCCACGCCGGGAGCACGGCCTGGGCCTCGGGGAAGTAGAGCTGGGCCCGGAGGAACACCTTCCAGTAGTCGAGGACCCACATGACCCCGGCGGCCACGCCCACCCAGAGGAGCAGCGGAGACTTAAACTCCATTGAACCCTCCCTGGACCTCGCTCACGAAGGTCCGGTAGGCGTCGAGGACGAGGCCCTTCTCTTGTTCGGTCTGGAACTGCTTGAACTGGTACCGGAAGAGGACCGTCTCGAACCGGGCGAAGGCCCCGCGGATGTGCGGGATCTCGTCGTGGTACCTGGTCTTGTCTTTCCACAGAGCCTCGGTGTCCTCGAAGGTGGCGGCGCACAGGAGCTCCGCCCGGATCTTCCGCCTCCGGTCTCTGAGTTCTTTCTTCTTCTTCCG
>SXUH01000171.1 GCA_005791855.1 Bdellovibrionales bacterium | reverse complement strand
GTCGGGGAAGATGTCGATGAGCTTCACCTTCGGGTTGATGTTCATCTTCCGCTGGAGGATGGCGGTGATCTCCCGGCGGTGGGTGGCCGAGAACTTTTCACTCTTCATGTAGTCGTTCACCGTGTCGATGATGTCCACGGCCTTCGCCCGCTCCGCCCGGGAGGAGATGATCTTCTTCTGGATCATGAGGTAGATGGACTGGATGGCGATCGGCGGGAGGCCGTAGTTCACGAGGGACCCGACCTCGTCGTGGAAGTGGTAGGGCGTGTGGGTCCAGGAGCTGATGATGGCGTCGCACCCGTTGTCCTCCGCCACGTGGGTCGAGAGGGTCTCCCGGATCTCGCCGTCGATGTAGTAGTCCACCCCGCCGGTGAACTTGTTCCGGATCGGATACGGGCAGTAGAACGGCGGCACGCTCATGGTCGCGGCGGCCGCGGAGGAGACGTTGGTCCCGGTGTAGTAGACCGACGTGCTGTCGTGCGAGGGGTTGGGGTAGTTGTACTTCGAGAAGATGACCTTCCGGGAGTGGTCGAGCTGGGTCGCCACGATGAAGAGGTCGGCCGCGAAGTCTTCGAAGGTGTCCTTCTCAATGACGTTCTTGATGAGGTACGTCCTCGCCCCTTCGGTCGTGAAGAGGCCCGGGAGGGAGATCACGGGCTTGAGGAGGTTCTTCAGGAGCGTCGGGAAGCCGTCGAGGGGGTAGTAGAGGTCGCTCTTCGGCGCCCGGAGCTCGGGCCTCTTGATGGCGAACATGTCTTTGTAGGTGATGCCCTTGAGCTTCGATCCCTTGATCCCGAGGGTGGCCTGGATCACGTCCTGGGGAGTGTAGCCGGCGGCGAGGTAGATGCAGATCATCGCTCCCGCGGAGGAGCCGACGTAGGTTCCGATCTCGAGGGTCTTCGGGTTGTGCTGGTGACCGGGGGAGGAGTTCTTGTTGCTCTTGAAGTAGAAGCCGAGCTCTTCGAGGGCGAGGGTCACGCCGAGGTGCCAGGCCGCGGCCTTCACGACTCCACCAGAGAGGACGAGAGCGATCTTTCGATTCTTGAGGTCGTTCAGGTCAACGGACATGTTAGCTCAACTTTTTTGGAATCTTTGATTTTGCACATCTTCACCAGATTCTCTATGATAGTGGTTATCGCTAAAGGAGGATACATGATTGCCACGGAAGGAGTATGGTTATCCATCAATGACTATTCGCGCTACAAAAACGTTTCCATCTCCACCATCAGAAGGCACATCAAGACAAATATCTTGAAGCACAAAGAAGAAAACGGAAAGTACTTTATTTACGTGCCCTCATCTGAAAAGCTAAGGATCAGGGAAGACGAAGAACTGCTTAGAGTCAAACTCGAACTCGAGTTGTTCAAGGTGCAGAACAAGAAGCTCCGGGAGGAGAACAACGAACTGAAGATGCTCGTCGACCTCTACGAGAAAGAGAAGAGCTCCCGGACGACTAAACACGATTCCCCACCGGAGCTGCCGATACAACTATGAAGAAACTCCTCGCCTCGATCCTCGCTCTCCTGATCTCCCTGGTCTCCTGGGGCCAGGCGCCGGCGACCTTCGGGCAGTCATCCATGAGACGCTGCACGCTCCTCCCGATCACGGATAGCGTCGGCGGAGCGATCGGGTACAAGGTGTTCCAGGAGCTCGAGGAGCAGCTCAGGAAGAGTAACTGGTGCACCTACGTCTCGAACTCCGGGATGCTCAACGTCTTCTCCAAGTACCGGGACAACCTTCCGAAGTACCTGAAGACCAAGCCCGTCCTCGAAGCCGTCGCGAACAAGCTCAAGGTCGGATCGATCATCCGCGTGGCCATCGTCAACGAGGTCAACGGCGTGGAGCTCGAGATGGACGTCTACGGCGAGAACGGGGAGGACCTCTACTTCTCCGAGACCATGAAGCTCGACTCGGACCAGGTCGATCCCATCGCCGCCGCGGCAAAGACCTGGCTCGAGACCTACTCGAAAACCATTCCCTACGACGCCAAGATCAACGGCATCCTCGGGGACCAGATCACCCTCGACGTCGGGAAAGGGTACCCGCTCCAGGAGGGCCAGCAGTTCATCGTGAAGCGACAGGTGGCGAAGAAGAAGCACCCGCTGTTCAAGAAGATCGTCGACTGGGACACCGAGGTTCTGGCCGAGGGGAAGGTCTTCAACATCTCCGACAACCAGGCCCTGGGCATGGTGAAGACGTACCGGGCCGGGAAGCACCTCGCCCCGGGCGACTGGGTCCGGCTCGAGCCGATGAAGCCCGAGGCCAAGGCCAAGGACGACGAGAAGGACCAGGAACCGGAGGGCGAGCTCGGGATCCTCTCCGTCGCCTTCTTCGGCTCGAGTTCGAGCGTGGACACGTCGACGCCGACGGGGGCGAAGCGGGTCAGCGGCCGGACCTATGGCCTCGACCTCAAGGCGGAGGGCTGGATCACCCGCGAGTACTTCGCGACCCTCGAGATCATCCGCTCCCTCGGGAGCCTGAAGAAGACCTCGGGGACCCTCGAGCGGAACGTCGTGAACGTTAACTACGGCACCACGAAGATCTTCGGCGGCTACCGCTACCTCCCCATCGGCCTCTTCAATGGGCCGCAGATCGACTTCTACGGAGGGTACGCGGGCCACGGGTTCGACCTGAACCTGGCCCGCGCCGACGGCTTCGGGACGAACTACATCTCGGGCCTCATGTTCGGAACGGCGGCGAAGATCCCGCTGAACCCGCTCTACAAGCTCTTCGTCAAAGCCGAGTTCCTCCCGTTCCCGACGTTCACCGACGACGACAAGATCTACGGAACCGCCACGAGCATCTCCGCGCTCGAGCTCGAGCTCGGGCTGAAGTACCAATACACACCGCGAATGACCCTGGACGGAAGCATCGTGACCCTGTCCCGGAAGGCGAAGTTCAAGGAAGACTTCAAGGAACTGTCCTACAAGGACAACCTCCTGAAGCTCGGAGTCTCCTTCAATTTCTAGGACCCGGTCCGCCGTCGAGAAAAGAATTGAAAATGAAAGTGAATCGAATCCAGGAACTGGAAAAGCTAATCCTCCACCACAAGGAGCGCTACTACCGAGGCGCCGCCGAGGTCTCCGACGAGAAGTACGACAAGCTCGAGGACGAGCTCCGGAAGCTCGATCCGGAGAACCCGGTGCTGAGGCTCGTGGGCTTCAAGCAGTCCGAAGCCCTGAACAAGGTCCCGCACCAGCGGCGGATGCTCTCCCTGGACAAGACCTACGACGAGGGGGACCTCGCGAAGTGGGTGGGGAAGGAGAAGGTCGTCAGCGTCTTCAAGATCGACGGCTCGAGCTGCTCCATCGTCTACGAGAACGGCCACCTCGCGGTCGCGAAGACCCGCGGGGACGGCCAGTACGGTGAGAACATCACGAAGAAGGCCGTCTTCATCCCCGACATCCCGAAGCACCTCCCCGGGGGGAAGAGCGTGGAGGTCCGGGGGGAGGTCTACTGCGTGGAGACGAGCTTCTTCCACCTCACCAAGGAGATGAAGGAGATGAACCTGGAGGTCCCGACCTCCCAGCGGAACATCGTCGCGGGCCTCCTCGGAAGGAAGGAGAACATCCAGCTCTGCCGGCACCTGAGCTTCAAGGCCTTCGACGTGATCTCCGAGGAGAAGTTCAGGGCCGAGCACGAGAAGCTCGAGTTCCTGAAGGCCCAGGGGTTCGACATCCCGGAGTACGAGGTCCACGCGACGGCCAAGGATCTTCCCGCGCGCATCGAGCAGGCCCGGGAGTTCATGTCCTGCGGGAACTACCTCATCGATGGCCTCGTCTTCATCTACGATGACCTGAAGCTCCACGACGAACTGGGAGAGACCTCCCACCACCCGAGGTACAAGATCGCCTTCAAGTTCGCCGGAGACACGAAGGTCACCACCATCCGGGAGATCGAGTGGGGCGTTTCGCGGAACGGGACCCTCACCCCGGTGGCCCTGGTCGAGCCGACCGAGCTCTCCGGAGCGATGATCGGGAGGGTGACCTTGCACAACTACGGCATCGCCCAGAGCTTCCAGCTCCGGGCCGGGGACAAGATCGAGATCATCCGCTCCGGCGAGGTGATCCCGAAGTTCCTCGGCGTCGCGGAGAAGTCCAAGGGGCCCTTCACGTATCCGAAGGAGTGCCCGAGCTGCGGGTCGGAACTCATCGTGGAAGACATCTGGCTTTATTGCGACAACGACCGGTGCCCGACGAAGGTGAAGGAGGTCATCCTGAACTACATCCACAAGGCGGGGATCGACGACCTCTCTGACAAGCGGCTCGAGGAGATGATCAACAAGGGCCTGGTCGAAGGCATCCCGGACCTCTACCGCCTGAGCGTGGAAGACCTCATGCTGCTGGACAAGGTGAAGGAGAAGCTCGCGACGAAGATGTTCGAGAACATCCAGAAGACCCGGGACCAGACCCTGGCGCAGTTCATCGCCGCCATCGGCGTGGAAGGGATCTCCACCGCCAAAAGTGAAAAGATCATCTCCCAGGGGTACAATACCCTTGAGAAGATCCTGGGCCTCACGCTAGAGAAGATGCTCCACATCGAGGGCTTCGCGGAGAAGTCCTCGAAGGATTTCCTGGCCTCCATCCGCAAGAAGGAGGAACTGATCCAGGAACTCCTGAGCGTGGGCGTGACGGTGCGGACGGAGGTCACCCACGCGGAGGGTGCGCTGTCGGGGAGCAAGTTCTGCATCACCGGCGAGCTCAGCATGCCCCGGGCGGAGGTGGAGAAGCTCATCAAGCTCAACGGCGGCGTCATGGTGAGCTCGGTGTCCAAGAACACCACCTACCTCGTGACCAACGAAGAGGACGGCACCTCGAGCAAGTTTGTGAAGGCGAAGACACTGGGGATTCCGATCGTAAGCGAACAGAAGCTCCTGAAGATGATCAAGGGATAAGATGGCAAAGATAAAGACGGTCTACACGTGCCAGGAATGCGGCTACCAATCACCGAAGTGGCTGGGCAAGTGCCCGGACTGCAACCAGTGGAACTCGTTCGCGGAAGAGGAGAGCGTGAAGCCGAGCAAGGCCTCTCCGAAGTCCATCTCCGGAAGGGAGAGCAGGCCCAAGACCATCGACGAGATCGAGGTGGAGAAGGTCGAGCGCTACCAGACGAAGATCGGGGAGTTCGACCGGGTGATGGGCGGGGGCGTGACCCTCGGGTCCCTCACCCTCATCGGCGGGGAGCCGGGGATCGGGAAGTCCACACTCCTGATGGAGGTCTGTGGAAAACTCCTGAGCGGCTACGGGAAAGAAAGGATCTTATACGTGAGCGGAGAGGAGTCCGAGTCCCAGGTGGCCCAGCGGTCCAAGCGCCTCGGTGTGGACAACTCCGGATTATACATCTTCAACGAAACGAACTGGCAGAAGATCCTCGAGCAGGTGAAGGAACTGAAGCCGAAGTTCCTGGTGCTGGATTCGATCCAGACCACCCACTCGAGCCAGGTGGACTCGGCCGCCGGCACCCTCACCCAGATCCGGGAGGTGACCTACGAGCTCATGAACTTCGCCAAGGCCTACGACCTCACCTGCTTCCTCATTGGCCACGTGACCAAGGAGGGCCAGATCGCCGGGCCCAAGATCCTCGAGCACATGGTCGACACGGTCATCTACTTCGAGGGCGACCAGCTGGGCCAGTACCGGATGCTCCGGGTGATGAAGAACCGGTTCGGGAACACCAACGAGGTCGGGATCTTCGAGATGCAGGAGAAGGGCCTGGTGGAGATCAAGAATCCCTCGCAGTACTTCCTGGAACAGTCGCTGCCGGGGTCCTATGGCCGCTCCATCACCTGCATCCTGGAGGGGAGCCGGTCGCTCTTCGTGGAGATCCAGGCGCTGGTCGTGGAGAATAAGTTCGCCGTCGGCCGGCGGACGACCCAGGGCCTCGACTCGAACCGGGTCGCCCTCCTGGTTGCGGTGATCGACAAGTACCTCGGGATCCCGCTCTCCTACAACGACATCTACGTCAACGTCGTCGGCGGGATGAAGCTCACCACCAGGGAAAACGACCTCTCCGTGATCGCTTCCCTGTTGAGCTCCTACCACGCGACGGCGATCCCGAACGACACCATCTTCCTCGGAGAGGTGGGCCTCACCGGGGAGGTCCGGTCGGTTCCCATGATGGAGATGCGGCTGAAGGAGATCGCGCAGATGAACTACCGGAGAGTGGTCACCTCGAAGAGGTCCGCCGAGGACTACAAGGGGAAGTACAAGCTCGAGCTGGTGGGGATCACCAAGGCAAGCGAGCTCCGGGACCTTCTGTTCAAAAAGCAGTGAAAACTCAGGGTTAGGCGTCCCCCGGTCTCCTCGCGGGGATCCAGGGCCTACCTAAGAAAGAGGCAGATTCGCAGGAAGGAAGAAATTCTCCCGGCGCGTTGATTTTTTTAAGCTGGCCTACCGATAACACGGATAGAAGGTGCAGCCATGAGCCAGGTTCGATTACTCCTTTCCTTCCTCCTCTCCCTCTCCTCCGCGAGTGTCCACTCCGGCTTGATGTACGGACCGGAGGTCCCGGTGGAGGAACCTCTTCCGACGGTGAGCGAGGTTTCCCCGGGGGCCTTCGTCATGGGGAAGCCGGATTCGAAGAAAGTCGCACAAGCTGTGCAGAGCACTCAGAGTGTTTCCCCGGCGGCGGCGAGCATCCTTCCCGTGACGAGGAACATCCTGGCGATCAAGGTGCAGTTCCCGGGCCTCACCGCACAGAGCTGTACCCAGGCTGAGATGGAGAGCATCCTCTTCGGGACGTCCAACTCCGTGAAGAGATACTTCGAGGAGATGTCCCGCGAGACCACGACCATTCAGGGGATAGTTCACGCAACCCCGGTGGACCTGCCGAGCCTTCCGAACTGCGGTGATTCGGCCAACCTCTGGTACCAGCTCCACAACATGGTTCTCCAGGCGAAGAACGTGGTGAGCTCCCGGAAAGTGAGCGTCGCCGGCTACGACCACTTCGTCCTCTTCATGCCGTCCGGAACCTGCATCCCCGGCATGGGCCAGCAG
>SXUH01000170.1 GCA_005791855.1 Bdellovibrionales bacterium | reverse complement strand
GTCCTCTGGGTCATCGACAACTCGGGCTCCATGGAAGACGAGCAGGACGCCCTGGCCGCGAACTTCTCCTCCTTCGCCAACTCCTTCATCGAGAAGGACCTCGACTTCACCATGTGGGTGACCATCACCGACCCCGGCAACCAGGGGTACGAGATCCCCGGATCGCACCTCCTGACCTCCGCGGCGGCGAAGGCGGATCCCACCAAGTTCCTCGATGACTTCGCGGACACGGTGAAGGTCGGCACCTCCGGCAGCGGTAACGAGCAGGGCCTCACGGCCGCGAAGGACTTCGTCCAGCGCTACCCGGATCGCATCAAGGAAGACACCTACCTGGCCGTGGTCATCCTCACCGACGAGGAGGACTCTTCGCCGAACACGGTCTCGAGCTACCTCTCCGCCCTCCGGGCGCAGAAGCGAAACGCGGGCCTGGTCAAGGTCTACGCCGTCTGCGACGTGAACAGCACCACGCTCCCCGGGACGGGGATCTCCGTCGGCTGCGTGAAGGATAGCAAGGCGGCCCAGGACAGCAACGGGATCGTGGCGAACATCCGGTCGAGCTTCGGAACGACCCTCGCCACCATGGGCGACAACCTCGCAAACCTCCTGGAGAGCTTCGCGCTCTCCCGGAAACCAAAGCTCGGGACGATCAAGGTCTACGTCGACGGCGTCCGGGCCTCGGGCTCGGCCTTCGCCTACGACGAAGCTTCGGTGTCGATCAAGTTCAAGCCCGGCTACATCCCGGCCATCGGCAGTACCATCAAGGTGGTCTACACTCCAAGGTGATCGGCCCCGGCCGGGGCCCTCCGCGACGTAAGGGTACTCCCGGCGGAGGAGAGGATGATACACAGGATCGCGACCCACTGGACCAGGAGCAGCTCTTCTTTAAGAAAGATCAGCCCGACGATGGCCGCGATGGCCGGCTCCAGACTCATGAGGACACCGAAGGTCTGCGTGGAGAGTCTCTTCATGGAAACCATCTCGAGGGTGTAGGGGAGGGCGCTGGAGAAGATCGCAAGACCGATCCCCATGGGTAGGAGCTCCCAGTCCAGGAGGGCGGCCCCGGAGGAGTAGGCCCCGAAGGGCAGGACCACCAGCGCGGCGAAGGCCATGCCCACGGTGGTGGTGAGGCCTCCGTGCAGCTCGCTCCCGGCCCGCTGGCCTGAGAGGATGTAGAGGGCCCAGAACAACCCGGCGCCGAGGGCGAAGGCGATGCCGACGGGGTCGAGGTCCGAGGCGCCCGCGATGGGAAGGAGGAGGTAGATGCCCACGCCGGCGAGGATCGCCCAGAGGTAGTCGAGCTTACTCTTCGACGCGATAATGGCAAGGGACAGCGGACCGGTGAACTCCAGCGCCACGGCGATGCCGAGGGGGATGCGGATGATGGCGTAGTAGAAGAGCAGGTTCATGAAGCCGAGGGAGGCACCGTAGAGGAACAGCTTCTTCAGCTGGTCTGCGGTGAACTTCTTCTTCCAGGGTCGGTAGAGGAGCCAGAGGATGAGGGTCGCGAGCAGGAGCCGGAGGGTAGAAGTGCCCGCGGCCCCGAGGACGAGGAAGAGTTTCTTGGCGATGCTGGCGCCGGACTGGATCGAGACCATCGCTATCAGCAGGAGGACGACGGAGTTCAGCATCAGTTGATGAGCGACTTATCCATGATCTCCAGGAGCTCCTTGATGTCCGAGAGCTTCGTCTGGATCGGGTTGGTGTTATTGCTGGTGTAGACGTGGCCGATGCCGTCCTTCACCATGACGTGGGACACGAGGTCGATGTTGATGATCACCACGTCGTCTTGCATGTCAATGACCTTAATGCACTTCATCTGTCACCCCTTTGGCTATCGGTTCCCGTTCACGGGCCCGCGGGGCTTCTCGTGAACCTTGGTTTTAATCTCTGAAGGGCTGAGCGTGGCGCCGTGCTCTCGACGGAACATCTTCTTCACGGAGGTGTCACTCTGGGCCGTCTTCCGGCAGGCGTCGGGGATCTTGAGCTTGTCCGCGCACTTCACGCAGATCCACTCGGCGTCGGTGGTGGGATTGCGGTGCTGGTAGAACTCCACGTCGGGGCGAACCTGGTTGCACTCCTCGCAGAAGTTCCGCTGCTCCTGATGCACGACGGCCTCGGTCATCTGTTTCTTGGCGACCTTCTCCCGTTGGTTCTGATCTTTAGGCGTTGCGGTAGGTTTGAGCCCCGCCTTCAGGAGCGCATCTTTCATGATTCCCATGTGGTCCTCCACTCATTTGGATAGCAAAATTTTAGCAGATTCTCTAACATATTAGCAGCAAGATAATTACTCGACCAACATCATAGGGAAAGGAAGAGCCATGGACGTTACCTTCTGGCGCAGATGCGGCAGCTGTAAGAAAGAGATCGGCTTCAACACCGTTTACCAGGCCTGCAGTGTCAGCTCCTGCGGGAAATTCGTTTTCTGCTCGGTGGACTGCTGGAACCAGCACAATCCGGTGATGAACCACAAGAGCGCCTGGGCGGAGGAGAAGCGCTCGCCGAGGAGAGAAGACTTCGTCCCGGACGAAGCCCACCAGGTGCGCCGGATCGTCGTGCCGCCGAAGTCCGCGGACGCTCCGAAGTCCCACTCCGCCCTGGAGACCGAGGTCCTGATCGTGGGCGATGCCTTCGGGGCGCTCACCAGTGCCCTGGCGAGGTTCGAACCGCAGACCTACACCGACTCGTTCATCAGTGCGACGGCGATCCGTCGGAACACCAAGGGGAGGGAAGTTCTAAGCCGGCTCGCCGACCTCGCCGGGACCTTCGACCTTGTCCTCATGAAGATCCCCAAGAATATGTCTTTCTTCGAGGACATCCTCTGCCACCTCACGGGCCACTTGAACCCGAGCTCCCAGGTCGTCTGCGGAGCGATGGTCAAGCACCTCGCGGGGAGCAGCTTCGATCTCCTGGAGAAGTACCTGGGGCCCGTGACCACTAGCCTCGCCCGGAAGAAGGCCCGGCTGCTCTTCACATCGTTCACCAAGGCCCAGGTCCCATCGCCCTATCCGATGCGGGTGAAGATCGAGGGCTTCGAGAAGGAATTCCTCCACCACTCGAACCTCTTCAGCCGGGAGAAGCTCGACGTCGGGACGCGCTTCTTCCTGGAGCACCTCCCGCGGGGGACCTACCAGACCATCCTCGACCTGGGGTGCGCCAACGGGGTCGTGGGGATCAAGGCGAAGCTCCTGAACCCGGGGGCGAAGGTGATCTTCTCCGACGAGTCGTTCATGGCCATCGAAAGCGCCAAGGCGAACTACCAGAGCTTCTTCACCGACCCGGCGGACTTCCTCTGGACCAACTGCTACGAGGAGCAGGCCGCGGAGTCGCTCGACCTGGTGCTTTGCAATCCTCCGTTCCACCAGCAGCACACCATCGGCGACT
>SXUH01000021.1 GCA_005791855.1 Bdellovibrionales bacterium | reverse complement strand
GTAGGTCCCGAGGAGCTTCTCGACCTCCCGGTAGCGCTGGAGCAGCTCGGGCACCGGGTTCAGGTCCAGGGCCACGAGCTCGGCGAGGACATCGGCGTCGGTGGAGTACCCGGTCTTCGTCTTCCGGATCACCGGCAGCTGGAGCTTCTCGAAGAGGAGCTCCCCCACCTGCTTCGGCGAGCGGAGGTTCACCTTGTCGCCGGAGATCTTCAGGACGTCCTTCTCGATCCCCGCGATCTGCTCGGAGAACTCCGTCTCGAGTTCCTTGTAGAAGTTCACGTCGAGGGCCACCCCCTCGAGCTCCATGGCGGAGAGGACCTTGATCAGCGGGATGTCGAGGTCGTCGTAGGGCCTCTCCACGCTCATCTCCTTCATCTTCGCCCGCAGGACCGGGTAGAGCCGGAAGATCGCCTGGGCCTTCTCGCCCTGGAGCTTCAGCTCCTCGTCGCCGTCGTGGGTGAGGAGCTCCGCCTGCTTCTTCGTCGGTTCGCTGAGCTTGTAGCCGAGGAACTCTTCGCACACCGTGGCCAGGTCGTGCCGGTACTCCGGGTTGATCAGGAAGTGCGCCTGGGCGACGTCGAAGTACTTGAAGTCCGGGTCGACCTTCGCCACCAGCGCGAGCTGGAGCAGGGGCTTGGACTGGTAGCAGACGATGAGGGCGTTCGTTTCGTGGAGGGTGTCGATGAGGGCCAGGGCCTCGTCCTTCCCGAGGGTGAGGTAGCCGCACTTCCTGGAGGTCGCGACGGCCACTCCCCTCCAGCACAGGAACTGGTCGAGCTCGTCGTCGCAGACGTTGGAGACGGCGATGATCTTCTCGCCGAGGGTGTGCGCCTTCAGGTCCGCCAGCGTCCAGCGCTCGACCGCGAGGTCCGCGCTCCTCTCCGTCGGCGCCGCCGGCGGCAGCGCCGCGGGCTTCGTCACCGTGGCCGACGGGGCGACCTTGAAGTCGGCGAGCTTCGCGAGCCAGGTCCGGAAGCCGAGGCGGTTCAGGAACTCCTCGATCTGCGGCGTGAGCCTGAGCTCGAAGGCCGAGTCGGCGTGGCGGAGCTTGAGCTCGAGGTCCGTGACGATCTTCACCAGCTCCTTGGAGATGACGGCCTTGTCCCGGTTCTGCGCGAGGGCCGTCTGGCAGCGCTTGTTCTTGATCCCGTCGACGTTCTCGAGGATCTTCTCGAGGGTCCCGTACTCGAGGATGAGGGCCTGCGCCCCCTTGGGCCCGATCCCGGCCACACCGGGGATGTTGTCGGAGGTGTCTCCGATGAGGGAGAGGTAGTCGACGATCTGCTCGGGGTACACCCCCATCTTCTCCTTCACGTCTTCGCGGGAGTAGACCTTCTCCTTCATGGTGTCGAGCATCTTCACCGGCCCGTCCACGAACTGCATGAGGTCCTTGTCTCCGGAGGCGATGAGGATCTCGTCGAAGTCCGTCTTCCACTGGGTCGCCACCGACCCGATGATGTCGTCGGCTTCGTAGCGGGCGAGCTTGATCTCCGGGAGGCCGAGGACGGAGACGAGCTCGTCCACCAGCGCGAACTGCGGGACGAGGTCGTCGGGGGGCTCGGAGCGGTTGGCCTTGTAGTCGTCGTAGAGCTCCTTCCGGAAGGAGCCTTCCTTCGTGTCCCGGGCGATGAGCATGTGGGTCGGCCTGTGCTTGACGATCATGTTGTGGAGCATGCTCAGGACCCCGTAGACGGCGTTCACCGGAGTGCCGTCGGGGGCGTGGAGGGGCCTGATGGCGAAGAACGCCCGGAAGATGAAGTTCGAGATGTCGACGATGATTAGTTTTTTCATGACTGCCTATGGGAGAGGAACTGGAGGTGTATCAAACCAGGGAGTTTTTGTCTTCCGCAAATCGAGCCTCGTGCCGTCGTTGGCGATGACGGTGGTGTCGGCCATGATGTCTCCCAGACGGTGCACGCAGTCTCTCCGGAAGAGGTAGTAGAGTTCCATGAGGGCGAGCGGCATGGCGAAGACGGCGGAGAAGATCCAGCCCCAGAAGGGAAAGATCAGAAAGAACAATGGAACGGTGAACGGAAGGTTCCGGACGAAGGATTGCCACGCCGTACAAGGCGTTCCGTCCACCAGGGAAACGACTCCGAAGCCCATGAACCGTTTGCCGATGGACTGGCCGTCGTACAAGGAATCAGAAATACAGAGGTAGACCAGTCCGAGAATCAACCCCATGGGATAGTAGAAGACCCCACCCATTATGATAAGTCCAAGGTCGATGCATTTAGCGATAAGTCGTGACCAACGGGCCCGGGCCATTGGCCCTGATAAAAAGGTCTTTCTGTTCATCATAAATATTCTAACGAAAGTAACATCCTGGCGGCAATTTCATTAGTACCGGAGCATTATAATTTGGTTTTACTTATGCTTGTCCCTTGAGTTGTGTTAAGATACTGTAAAGCAGTTGATTCATAAGGAGCATATATGGCTAATTTAACAAGTGTAACGTCAGCTAACTTTGACCAAGAAGTGATCAATTCAGACAAGCCCGTCCTGGTGG
>SXUH01000020.1 GCA_005791855.1 Bdellovibrionales bacterium | reverse complement strand
GTGAAGCCGGTCCACCCCGCGATCCTCTTCAACGTCGCCGAGAGCCTCTTCCGCCATGCCAACTACCCCGAAGCCGTGAAGGTCTACGACGAGTTCCTCGCGTCGTACTCCTACCTCCTCCAGGCCCCGGCGGCGAGGGTGCGCCTGGCCCTGGCCTACGAGCTCCTCGAGAAGCCGGCGGAGGAGAACCTCCTCCTCTACAAGAACGCGATCGACCGGTCGACGGTCCCGGCCGTGCGCTACGAAGCCAAGCTCCGCTACGTGGCCCTCCGGATCGCCCGGAAGCAGAAGCCGACCACCGCGGACCTGGAGACGGAGGTCTTCCTCGAGCAGTCCCCGGACGAGACCCAGGCCCTGGACCTGAACCTCCGGAAGCTCCTCTGGCAGGTGCGCCTGCGCCTCTTCATCTCCGCCCGGGAGTACGACAAGGCCCTCTCGTACCTCACGTCCATCCCGCTCGACTCCTTCAAGCCCCTGGAGCGGCGGGTCTTCGAAGGGGACGGTGCCGAGATCGTCTTCGGGATGATCCAGGACGCCTACCTCAAGGAAGACTACTCGAAGGTCGTGAAGATCTGGGAAGTGTACAAGGAGAAGTACGAGACGAAGGTCGCGAAGAACCGGTACATGAACTTCGTGGTCTGCGACGCCTTCCTGAAGCTCGGCCTCTACAAGAGCTACGACCGGGCCCTCGCGACCTTCAAGGGCGTGCGGGAAGCCGAGCCGCGCACCTTCCCCGTGTGGGTGGACCGGACGAAGACCACCGACCTCGACCAGATGATCGAAGAGCTCGACCTCCTCCGCCTCGTCGCGGACGCAAACTGGACCGGGGCGAGTAGCAAACTGGCTTCCTACCCAGTGTCACTTCGGGACTCCATCAACTACCCGTTCTACCTTGGCCTCATCAGCTTCCACCAGAAGAACTACTCCGACGCCGTCGTGGAGTTCGAGAAGGTCCTGGTGAAGCAGAACCCGCAGAACCAGCTCACCCCCCGCCAGACCGCCGACCTTCTCATGGGTTACGTCGAGGCCCTCTACCAGCTCAAGGACCAGGAGCGCTTCAAGACCGTGGTCAAGGCCCTCTCCCGGGACCTGGGGTCCTCGAAGTCGGCACCGATCTTGAACATATCCGAGCGGATCACTTACCTCCTCATAGAAGCCTATGTGGGGGAGACGGCTCCAGACTGGAAGGAGATTGAGTCCATGAGTAAAGCTTTCCGAGAGAAGTTTCAAAAATCTCCTTACACTCCGCGGATCGGCTACCTTTATGGTCTATCATTGATTAAAAACGCGAAGTTGTCAGAGGGGAGGGAAGTCCTCCGGCTGATAAGTGACGATAACTCTGTTCCCTCCCACATCAAGGAAATGTGCCGGAGCGAATTGGCGACGCTGGAATTAACGGAAAAGAATTTATAGTATAAAACCAATCTAACAACGGACAGGAGGTCTAATGTTAACTCAAGGTTTAGTTCTCGTAGGTAATCATCCAAAGTTCCACACTGCTTTGGAGACGGCCCGTAACGTCGCCGTCACTAAGACGCCGGTCCTGATCTCCGGGGAAACTGGATCAGGCAAGAAAGCCTTGGGCTCGTACATCCACACCAACTCCGCGCGGAAGAACGCCCGCCTCGAGGTCGTCGACTGCAGCTTCGACTCGCAGACGGTTGAGAAGATCGTTCTGGGATACCGGGACGACGAGTCCGGCCGGTTCAACCGCGGGGTCCTCGAAGTGGCCAACGGCGGGACGGTAATATTTGCCAACATCGACGCCCTGGATGAAAGTTTTCAGAAACGCCTCTATACTATCCTCCAGGAGCTACCGGACTACGAGCTCGACGTCCGCATCCTCGCCACGACGTCGAAGAACCTGTCGAAGCTGGTCAGCGCCGGAAAGTTCTCTCGCGCTCTTTACACTTACTTCAGCGGAGCCTCCATCGACGTGGTTGCCCTTCGCGAAAGGGGAACGGACGTGGAGCTGATCGCCCGCCACTTCATGAACGAGTTCGCGTCCGAGCAGGGCACCGGTGAGCTCACCCTCGCCGAGGAAGCCGCCCGGAAGCTCTCCGACTACAACTGGACCCAGAACCTCACCGAGCTCAAGGCCTTCATCCGCAAGACCCTCGCGAACATGGCCGGGAAGACCCTCGACCTCGAGGCCATCGAGAACGGCGAGCGCAAGGTCGAGTTCGCCTCCGTCGAGGCCGACGAGGACGGGTTCAAGCTCATGTCCCTCAAGGACGCGGAGAAGCTCCTCATCAAGAAGGCCCTGGTCTTCACCTCCGAGAACCGGACCCAGGCCGCGAAGATCCTCGGCGTGTCCATCCGGACCCTGCGGAACAAGATCAACGAGTACCGCGGGGAAGGCACGAGCTACTTCATTAACCTAAGATAGATACACCTTATTGAGGCCATCACATGGATGTGAATGACAAGACCTTAAGAGCACTGACGACGGCGTTGAACTTCCGCGAGATGAGGCAAGAGCTCATCTCCTCCAACGTCGCGAACGCCAACACTCCTGGCTTCAAGGCCAAGAAGATGGATTTCGAAGAAGCGTTGGCCCGGGCTCTGGACGTCGACGGTCAGATGAAGATGAGTGCCAGCGATGGACGGCACCACAACGTCGGAAATGGTGGCTTCAATAACCTCGAACCGGAGATCTACGACAACCCGAACGGCGTGGTAAACGAAAACGGCAATACGGTTGACGTGGAAGCAGAGATGGCCACCATGGCGGAGAACAAACTCATGTACGACGCCCTGGTCCAGCTCATCAACAAGAAAATGGGTATTATGAAATACGCCATCAACTCAGAAAAGTAGGGCACTAAATGGATTTACTCTCTAGCCTTCGCATCAGCTCCAGCGGCCTGGCCGCGCAGAGAAAGAGGATGGAGGCCCATTCCTCGAACATCGCCAACGCCCAGACCACCCGCACGGCCGAGGGCGGCCCGTACCGGAGGAAGGAAGTGGTGTTCGGCTCCGAGCCGGCGCGGGAGACCTTCTCCGAGATCCTCGAAGGCGAGCTCGCGGAGAACGCCCAGACCGTCCACGCGACGGAGGTCGTCCACACGGACAAGGTCGTCTTCAAGCACGACCCGGCCCACCCCGACGCCAACGCCGAAGGGTACGTGGCCATGCCGGACGTGAACCCGATGGTGGAGATGGCGAACATGATCGAGGCCCAGCGGGCCTACGAGTCCAACGTCACCGCGATCAACACGACCAAGCAGATGGCGATGAAGACTCTGGAGATCGGAAGATAAGCTTAACCTAGGAACGGACCATGGCGATTAAGAACATTGCAGCCTTCCAGCAGACCCTCGGGAACGCCGACGCCAAAGGCTGGACGAGCAAGGTCGGGAACGAGTTCGGGACCTCGGGGTTCAAGATCGAAGCCCCGAGCGTCGGCCCGGCCGGCACCGGCGAGGCCAAGACCTTCGGAGAGTTCCTCCAGGACTCCCTGGGGAAGGTGAACGAACTCCAGCAGGAAGCCAACGTCGCCATGGAGAAGCTCGCCTCGGGGGAGAGCCAGAACTTACACGAAACATTACTAGCGGTGGAGAAAGCCGATATTTCTTTCCGGACGATGAACCAGGTGCGCACGAAGGTCCTGGACGCCTACCGGGAGATCATGAAGATGCAGATCTAACTCGGCGAACCGGTGGCTTGGCCGCGGTCTAGGATGGACCGACGGACGATGGAATCAGGAGGATTCTTTTGAACAACTTTTTGACTCAGACGCTTCAGAACTTCGTGGACTTCTTCAAGTCCCTCGACTTCTCCCGGAGGATCGGCCTCGTCTGCATCGCCGGGCTCCTCATCGCCACCATGGTCGGGATCGTCGTCTGGTCCAGCAAGACCGACTACAAGGTCCTCTACACCGACCTCACGAAGGAAGACTCCTCCGTCATCATGCGGATGCTCGAGGAGGGGAAGATCGGCTACCAGGTCCGGGACGACGGGAAGACCATCCTGGTGCCGGAGGACCAGGTGGAGCTCTGGCGGCTCGAGATCGCCAAGAAGGGTGTGAACTTCACCGGGACCGTCGGCTACGAGGTCTTCGACAAGCAGGCCTTCGGGACGACCTCCTTCGTCCAGAAGATCAACAAGCAGCGGGCCCTCGAAGGGGAGCTCGTGAAGACCATCATGCACATCAAGGGCGTGACCCGGGCGCGGATCCACCTCTCGATCCCCGAGTCCTCGCCGTTCGTCTCCGAGCGCAAGCCCCCGAGCGCCTCCATCGTCCTCGACGTCGAGCGCGGCGTGACCATGACCTCCGACGAGATCAAGGGGATCCAGTCCCTCGTGAGCTCCTCCGTCGACGGCATGCGCTCGCACCACGTCGTGGTCATCGACTCCCGCGGGAAGAAGCTCTCCGAAAACGACGGCGACAACATGTCCACGGAGACGGCGAACCGGATCGCTCTCGAAACGAAGCTCAACTCCCAGTACGAGAAGAAGGTCGAGGAGATCCTCTCCCGCGTCATCGGAGAAGGGAAGGTCATCGCGAAGGTCTCCCTGAAGATGGACTTCACCGAGAAGGTCGAGACCCAGACGAGCTACGACGGGGAGAACGCCGCGGTCCACTCGGAGGTCCGGAACGAGCAGAAGATGGTCGGCGTCCGGCCCTCGCCGCAAGGGATCCCCGGCGCGCGGTCAAACCTCCCGGGCGAAGCCCCGCAGCCGGGCATCCCGGAGACACGGAACGACGTCGACAAGTCCCTCGTGACGAGGAACTTCAACGTCCCGACCACCGTCACCCAGTCGAAGAAGCCCACCGCCGAGATCCAGAACATGTCCGTCGCCGTGATGGTGGACGGGAAGAAGATCCCGGTGAAGGATAAGAACGGCCTGCCGATGCGGGGCGACGACGGCTTCCCGATCACCAAGTACCAGGCCTGGTCGGAGGAGGAGCTCCAGAACTTCCAGCAGATCGTCGCCTCGTCCCTCGGGATCAACGCGAACCGCGGCGACAAGCTCGTCATCAAGAACATGGAGTTCGCCACCGAGGACCTCTCGGAGATGGAAGCCATCATGCGCGCCCGGGAGAACCGCGAGCTCATGAAGAACATCACCAAGTACCTCATGATCGGCGCGATCATCTCCCTCTTCTTCTTCATGGTCGTGAGGCCGTTCATCCAGTGGCTCACGGAGAACTCCGTCGAGTCCATCGACGACTTCCTCCCGAAGACCATCGAGGAGCTCGAGAAGATCCAGGCGAACCAGCGGCTCCCGGGCCTCGAGGACGTCCTCCCGGTGATGGAAGACCGGCTGAACCCGGAGAAGATCGAAGGGAACATGCTCCGGGAGAAGATCATCTCCCTCATCGAGGCGAACCCGGGGAAGGCGGCGCAGGTGGTGCACGAGATGATCCACTCGGCGGACGCCCACAAGGAAATAGCGTAACCATAATTTTTTAGATAGGTCCCGGAAGGAGTAGGTGTGGCGGAAGAAAAATCATTAGACCCCGACGTTCAGTACGCGTTGCTCTCCGGGCAGGAGAAGGCCGCGATCCTCCTGTCGGCCCTGGGCCCGACCACGACGAAGCTCATCTTCAAGCACATGAAGGACAACGACGTCAAGCGGATGATCAACACCATGTCCGCGATCTCGAAGTCTCCGATCTGGATGGTGAAGAAGGTCCTCGACGAGTTCTACTCGGCCCTGAACGAAGACTCCGAACTCCTCTTCTCCGAGAACAAGGGGCGGGACTTCATCCTGAGCACCCTCGGCGAAGACCGGGCCAAGCAGCTCCTGGGCCAGATCGTCGACGTCGGGAACGCCAACACCCTTGAGTCCCTCGAGCTGGTGGACACCCGGACCCTCGCGAACTTCCTCATCAACGAACACCCGCAGACCATCGCCCTCATCTGCGCCCACCTGCCGGTGGAGAAGAAGGTCGACGTCCTCCGGAAGCTCCCGGAGGGCCTCCAGGCGGAGGTCGTCCTCCGGGTCGCCAACCTCGACTTCGTCTCGCCGGAGCTCATCGCCCAGCTCGACGACGTCCTCAAGACCGAACTCTCGACCCTCGGGTCCATCGACACCCAGCAGCTCGGAGGGATCGAGCCGATCGCCGACATGTTGAACCTCATGGACAAGAACTCCGAGAAGAACATCATGGCCCGGGTGGAGGAGAAGGATCCGGAGCTCGCCGAGGAGATCCGCAAGCTCATGTTCGTCTTCGAAGACGTGATCTACGTCGACGACAAGGGGATCCAGGAACTCCTGAAGATCGTGGACAACATGAAGCTCGTCACCGCGCTGAAGACCGCGCCGGACGAGGTGAAGACCAAGCTCTTCAAGAACATGTCGAACCGGGCGGCGACGCTCCTCAAGGAAGGCCTCGACGCCATGGGGCCGACGAAGGTCTCCGACGTGGAGAAGGCGCAGCAGGAGATCGTCCAGCAGCTCAAGGACCTCGAAGCCAAGGGGAAGGCGATCATCGCCCGCGGCGGAGAAGGGGACACATTCGTCTAAAGGGTTACCTAAACTATGCAAAAGCTTCGCGACGCCAAGATCAGCTCCTTCGAATTCAGCGACCTCAAGGGGACGCACGTCATCTCCCAGTCGGAGCTCCGGCCCTTCGAGTTCAAGACCCTCAGCGGAGAGTCCGTCACGCGGAAGACGTCCTCCGACGAAACCCTGCGCCTCGAGCGCGGCTTCGAGAAGAAGGGGAACTTCCGGATCGACGAAGTGGTGCGGGACTCCCGGGGCCACGCCCGCCAGGAGCAGTCGGACCTCGAGCTCCGGATCCAGAGTGAGGTCAAGCGCCGGCTCGAGGCCCTCCAGAAGGAAGCCTTCGAGCAGGGCCTCGAGGAAGGCCGCGCGGAAGGGAAGCAGCAGGCCTACGCCGAACACCAGGAGCTCCTGGCTGCCCAGACCGGCGCCTTTAGCCAGGTGATCGAAGCCGTGAAGCAAACCTCCGGGGACCTCCTCGAGGCCAACAAGGCGGAGGTCTACGAGTTCGTCAAGCGGTTCACGAAGTGGATCGTCCTCAAGGAAGTGGACAGCAAGGCCTACCTCGAGGACCTCCTCGAGAAGCTCATCCTCGAGCAGGGCGCCCGGAAGAACCTCATCGTCAAGGTCGGGAAGAAGAACTTCAAGGACATGCCGGAGATCATCCGGCAGGTCGAGGCCCGCCTGGGCCAGCTCAGCAACGTCCGCGTGGAGATCGTCCCGGAGCTCAAGCAGCCGGGGATCGTCCTCGAGTCGGAGAACGGCCTGATCGACGGGTCCCTCGAGAGCGTGTTCAAGAACATCGACAAGGTCTTCGAGCAGGTCGTTAGCCGCGCGGGCCCCGAATGACTGAGGGACGCCTGCACCTCGACCGGATCCTCCGGCACATCGAAACCAAGATCCCCTACGAGAAGGTGGGGAAGATCGTCGCCTCCCGGGGGATGGTCTACGAAGCCGCGGTCCCGCGGGCCGTGCTCGGCAGTAACGTCGAGTTCGTCGCCGAGAACGGCGAGCGCTCCATGGGCGAGGTCGTCGCCATCCAGGGCCAGAACTGCATGGTCATGCCCTACAACGAGATCTCCGGGATCAACTCGGAGACGAAGATCCACCTGAAGGAGATCGTCACGGAGGTGAAGATCTCCGCTAACATGCTCGGCCGGGTCATCGACTTCCAGGGCAACCCGCTGGACGGGAAGGGCCCGATCGACGGACCCTTCGAGAAGCGCTCGATCTTCGGCGTTCCGCTCAACCCGCTGGACAGGCCCCCGATCCGCGAGTCCCTGGACACCGGGATCAACTCCATCAACTGCTTCATCACCGCGGGCAAGGGCCAGCGGCTGGCGATCATGGCCGGCTCCGGCGTCGGGAAGTCCGTCCTCATGGGCATGATCGCCCGGAACACCAACGCCGACATCAACGTCATCGCCCTCATCGGCGAGCGGGGCCGCGAGGTCCTCGAGTTCATCCAGTCGGACCTCGGCGAGGAGGGGATCAAGCGCTCCGTC
>SXUH01000169.1 GCA_005791855.1 Bdellovibrionales bacterium | reverse complement strand
CGCTGATCCTCCTCACGGGAGTCGCCACCTCGTTCGTCGTGGGGCTGCTCACCATCCATTTCTTCATGAGCCTCATCGGGAGGATCAAGCTCGGGTACTTCGCCGTCTACCGGTGGGTGATCGCGGCGCTGATGATCTGGAGCATGACCTAGGCTATTCCCCGAACCCGTCGGGCACGCAGTAGACGTGGCTGTTCCACCGGACCCCGAGGTCGAAGATGGCCCCGACGTTGCCCGTCTCAGCGTTGTTGTCCACGTCGTCTGTCCGGTAGGTGAACCGCTTCGTGGTGGCGATGTCTCCCGGCAGGTACTGGCCTCCGAGGAGGGGGATGCTGAGCTTGCTGATCGCGACCCCGGTCATGGTCTTCCCGGAGCAGCAGAGGCTCTTCTGGGCCGCGAGCAGGGAGACCTGGGCCGCATCCTTGATGTATCCCGTTCGAGGGTCGTAGGCGGAGTCGGGGAGGCCCCGGCCTTCCGACGAGACGTAGCGGTTTAGGTAGACGGTGAGGTCGGTGAAGTCCGGCATGCAGCATCTCCGCGCTCCGGTTCCGCTCGAGACGTTCCCCGTGCAGCACTGGGCGGCCGTGGTGGTCGTGGTGATCTCCTGGCCAGAAGGGATGCAGCAGTTGAACTCGGATTCGGAGAAGATCTTCTTGATCTCGTTCGCACCCATTTCGAACTTCGAGTAGCTCGCGGCGGAGTAGTAGCGGTTACCCGTGGCGCCGTCGGTGAAGTCTTCGGTCTCTCCGGCGGTGAAGGCGTCCTGGATCTTCTTCACGGACTTGATGAGCGGCACCCGGACGGTCGCCGTGGCGTACGCGACCTGGGTGTCATCGACCAGCTGGAAGATCTCGTCGTCGGTCTTCACCGCCACTTGCGGGATCCCGATGAGTTCGAGGGACCCGGCGAAGTTCAGGTACTTCTCCTCTTCGGACGGGGTCAGGCTCTTCACTTCGCAGGAGGAGTTGGCGTAGTTGTTCGGGTCGCACTCGAACGCGGCGTCGGTCACGCCGAGGGTACCGTTCTGGCCCAGCCAGCTGATGTTCCGGAACATGGCCTTGTCGATGTTCTGCATCTTCGAAGCGGCGAACTTATGCCCGCCTCCGTTATCGGTGGAGAAGCTCCGGACCCAGTGCTTCGTGCAGCAGGTCCGCTGGTTGATCGTATCCAGGGTCTTGTACTGACCGAGGATCTGCTCCATGCGGTTGAGGGCCGTCGTGCCGGAGACGGAGAGCGCGAACGCCCTGGCGGTGGTCTTCTGAGCGACGTCACAGGTCATCTTATCGTAGCCCGTGTGGACTCTGGAGTAGCGGCTCGAGGTGCCGATCGGCATGTTCACGCCGGCGACCTTCACCTTCTTCGTCGTCTGGTCGCACCACTTGTGGACCGAGGTATCCGTCTCGGTGTAGACAGTGAGGAGCTTGCCGATCTCCCGGCAGCAGGTGTTCTTCTTCAGGTCGAAGTTGGGGTTGGCCACTCCGGTGGAGAGGTACTTCGGCTCCGGGTTTCCGCAGACGAGCTCTTCCTCCCAGTACTTCTCCTCAGCTTCGTTGAGCACACTCAGGAGGTTCGCCGGGCGGGCCTTCGCGGCGATGCGGGTAGACGGCGCGCACTCCAGGTCTGTGAAGCAGGAAGCGCCCGGCGCGCGGAGGCAGGTGTTCTGCTGGTACCCGACGGCCGAGATCTGAGATCCGCCGAGGGAACTGAAGATGTTGGCAGAGCGGAGTGGAGTGACGTCCAGGAGGTTCGAGGAAAGGTTCTGGGCGATGGCCATCGTGCTCAGGGTCGCGTCGCTCAGGGGGAGGTCATCGAGGTGGAGGTAGAGGCCACTGTCTTTCGTGGCCGGGCAGGCGTTGAGGTACTTCGGGTTCTGGGCCGTGCCGAGGGTCGCGCCGACGCCGAAGAGCTTATCGGAGGTGTTGGAGCGGATCGACGGAGTGAGGGCGTTGAGGTCGAAGGTGTCGATCGAGCCGTTGATCTCCTTTCCGGGGACGCAGACGGCGGCGAGATTATTATACGAGAGGGAAGCCGTGGCTGAAGGGTGGACGGCCTTGGTTCCGTAGTAGTCGTACGGACGGCCGATGATCCGCGCACCGAGGCCCACGAGGTCCGACGCCGTCGGGGAGGCGTTCGCGAGGTTCTGGGACACCGGAGGGGAGGCGAACCGGGCGATCCGATCGTTGAACTTACTGGTCGAGGTCGAGGCGCAGGAGTTGTTCGGCGAACAGCCGAGCGTCCCGGTGATGGATGACTTGTTGAAGGTGCTGGCGGTGCCGGCGGTGGAGAGGTCGGCGACGCAGGGAGCTCCTCGGCCGCGGTACACGCAGCGCCGGGACTGGCCATTGGTTCCGCCGACGATGGAGGCGAGGGTCCTGGAGGTCGAGCCGTTTAGCTCGTTCCCGTTGGCGTCGAAGCTTGGCCAGTTTGTCATGAGGGCGGAGACGTTCTGGCAGGTGTAGTCGTACCCGAGCTGTCGGATGCAGTCGTTGTCCGTCGCGCAGAAATGAGATTTCTGGCACTGGGCCCCGTCGGATTCAGAATCGTGGTCGGGGATGTCGGTGGAGAAGGACGAGGATTCGGAGACGGTGACGTTGAAGGCGTTGCTCACGCTCAGGTCGCCGAAGTACGCGTTGACCGCGAGGAAGAGCTTCCCGCCGGTGGCCTTGATCCGGCGCTGGTTTCCGATGGAGAACCAGCTCACGCCGTCGAAGGAGCCGATGAGGGAGCCGTAGTCGAAGCCGTACCAGTCTTTGTTGTAGCCGTTGGCGAAGAGGAAGTGCTGGGCCGCGAGCCGGGCCTGGCGCTGCTGGGTCGGGCTCGAGGCCGTGCTGGTGTAGTGGGTCCACGGGATCATGGTCGCGGGGACGAAGCAAGCGCGGCCAAAGTGGAGGTCGTCCGCGCGGTAGAGACCCGAGTTACCCTCCCTCCGGGATTCGAGGAGGTCCGGGGCGTACCCGCCGCCGGTGCCGGCGAAGTTCGACGGGAAGATCTTCTGGAGGGCGGAGTAGTAGTCGGAGCCGCAGGAGGCGCAGCTGGCGAAAGACCCGGAGTTCACGAGGATGTCGTAGAGCTTGTCCTTCTTCACCTTCACCATCTTCGCCGGGAGGGGGAGGTAGGTGCCGGCCTTGGCGAAGGATCCGTTGACCTCGTTGAAGCCGACGTAGCTCGAGACGTTGTTCGGCTTGAGGAGGTTGTTGGAGGCGTAGCTGAACTCCGGGAGTTCCTGGGCCGGCGCCGAAGTGTAGCTATCGTCGTCGTAGCTCACCCCGTTCTGGTCGTAGTAGCGGTGGGGGACGCTCTTGTTCGAGACGACGACAGTCTGGTTGGCCGGCGGCTCGTCGGAGGAGGCCACCGGGTAGACGCAGTCGTAGTTCACGAGGGCGCCGGTGCTGTCGAGGGTGGGCTTGAGGTTGCACTTGATGCTCGAGCACTGGCACATGCTGTTCAGCGTGGTCTGGGCGGCCGTCCTCGACGCGAGGAGGTCCGTCACCCCCGTGGTGACGAAGTAGGAGATCTCGATCTTCTGGTTCTGGTAGAGCGGGTAGGTGGTGAAGGTGATTTCCTTGGTGGCGTTGTTCTTCACCCAGGTGGAGGGTTCCTCGGCGACGATCACGCCGCCGACCTTGATGATGACGTTCGAACTCGGTCCGAGGTCCGCGTAGGCCGGGAGCTTGAAGACCTTGGAAGAGTCGTGCCGGGTGGTCGCGTACGTGGCGGAGTTCGAGCCCTGGACGTAGGTCTTGGTGCACTTCGCGAGGGAGGTGCCGACCTTCTGGCAGGTCCCGTCGACCTTGTAGGTGAGGTAGAGGTTGTCGTCGAGCGCATTGGCCGGAAGGGCGGCGGTGATGGTCGCGCTCTGGCGGTCCACGAGGTCGTCGTTGTCGGTTCCGGCGTCGAAGGTCCCTTCGGTGAGCGGAGTCGAATTGGCCTGGTAGAGGGTCTTCCCGGCGTAGGTGATCTTCACGATGTTGTTAACGTAGTCGAGGGTCCCGAGGTTGGTGTTCAGGGTGGAGAAGTTCACGTCGTCCTTGCTCGCCGCGAACGCCCCCGGGATGAGCTTCGAAGCTTCGGTGAACTTCTTCGTGCAGTAGGAGAACTCTCCCTCCACGGGATTGAGGCACTGGTAGAGCTGGGTGAGCTCCATAAGTCGAACGGCCGCGAGGTAGTCCTGGTTGGTGGAGCCGCCGCCGGAGCCTCCGGTGGTCGGGGTGGTGGGCCTGCTCTCGCAGACGAAGTAGAACTGCGGGTAGAGGACGAACCGGTCCGGGTTCAGTCGGACGTCCTCGAGAGCGGCGGCGTAGCCCGGGAGGGCCGAGTTATCGCCGGGCTTGAGCGCCCCGTCTTTCACGCACTGTGAATTCAGGCAGCAGTCGAAGCCCTTGGCCCTACAGAGGGTGGATTCGGTGCAGCTGTTTCCTCCGGAGGATCCGGTGCCGGAGAAGGCGAGGATGAGGCCACTGACGTTGAGGTTCGGCACCTCTTCCCCGTTCTGGAAGTAGAGCTTGAGGCCTTTGCTTTCGAGCGAGGTGCTGCAGCTCGGGCAGACTTCGGATTGGCTAAACCCGATCGTCGGCGAAGCGGCGTTCTGGACGAGGACGTTGGAGAGGTTGTAGGTGAGGCAATCGCCGCGGTTCACGTCGGCGTTCGCCGGCTCGACCAGGAGGTAGAACTCCGTGGTCTTCCGGAGCAGGTCCGTGTAGGACTTGGCCTTCGCGGACATCACGAGGAACTTGTCACTGCCCGGGACGTGGTTGTACTTTCCCGCCAGGCAGAACTTCGTCGTGTTGGGAAGGGTGCGCAGGTAGACGGAGAGGTCCCTCCCGCGGACCATGAAGGAATCCTGGAACGCGAAGGGGACACTGAGGACGGTGCTCGTCTGGACAGCGCCCTCCTGCAGGAAAGCCCCGGCGAGCGGGTAGGCGGGTTCGCCGTAGGTTCCGGCGTTAGGGTCGGTCGAGTTCCCGGCGGTGAGGTTCGTGCGGCGGCCTTCTTCCATGCAGGACCAGAGAGTCGCACAGGCCGCGAGGAGCAGCCAAAGGCGAAGCAGCTTGAATAGATAAGTGGAAGGCGAGTTCAACATCCGTGTTTTCCTCTTGCGTGCTTTATCGGCACTCGCCTTGAATTTTTTTAAGGACTTAAGGACCGACGAGGTTCGGGCGGAAGCGGCCCGCTCGGGTATTCCTAAGTCTCGAGATTTTCACCGGGGTGGAGACGGGCGTTAGGCAAACTTTTCCAGCTCTTCGAGGAGGGTCATGAGGGCCAGCTGCGAGAAGCGGGCCTTGAGCTGTTCGCGGTCTCCGTAGAACTTGAAGCGGAAGGCTTCGGTTTTTTCCTTCACCGACTTCCCGATGAAGACCGTTCCCACGGGCTTCTCCGGAGTGCCGCCGGAGGGGCCGGCGAACCCGGTGATGGAGATGGCGACGTCGACGTTGAGGTTCTTCCGAAGGCCCTCGGCCATCTCGTTGGCCGTCTCTCCGCTCACGGCCCCGTGGGTGGCGAGGGTTTCCTTCTTCACGCCGAGGATCTGGTTCTTCACGGAGACGTCGTAGCTCACCACCGAGCCGAAGAAGGAATTCCCGCTTCCGGAGACGCCGGTCACGCGGTGGGAGCAGAGGCCCCCGGTGCAGGACTCGGCGAAGCCGAAGGTGATCTTCTTCCGGTTGGCCAGCTCGACGATGACCTCTTCGATGGTTTCCGTGCCGTAGTACCAGACGTTGGGCTTGATGGGAGAGGCGTCGATGACGGTCAGCACCTGGGCCTTCTTGGAGTTGAGCTCTTCCTGCGTGGACGCCCGGAGCTTCACGCCGATGTCGACGCCGTAGAGCACGGGCAGGGAGCTCACCTCGCCGATCTTCGAGAGCTTGCTCCAGAGGTCCGGGTCGACCTCCCCGAAGAGTTTCTCCTCCGGCAGCTTCTTCGTCCGGATCACCACCGAGTCGACGAAGCCGGTGTGTTCGAGCTTGGCGTAGATGAGCTGGATGAGTTCGTCCTCGAGCATGGTCTTGAATTCCTTCGGCACGCCCGGGGCGCAGAAGACGAACTTCCCGAGGTGCTCGCCGAAGAACCCCGGGGCGAGGCCCGTGGAGTTGTTGAGCGGAAGGAAGCCGTGGGGAAGGAAGGAGTACCCGTGCTCCTTGCCGGGGAAGCTCTTCTCGTATCTCTGGAAGTTATTGGTGGCGATCTTCTCGGCCTGCTTCGAGTACTCGATGCTCCTTCCGAGGAACGAGGCCAGGGTCTGCTTGGTGATGTCGTCCTTGGTGGGGCCCAGGCCCCCGGAGGTAATGATCAGATCGCAGGCGTCGAAGAGGGCCGCGAGGCCCCGGTGGATGTCTTCCTCGGTGTCCTTCACGGTGATCGCCAGGGAGAGCTCGAGGTGGTGGAGCTTCAGGAAGTTCGCCAGATTTTTCGTGTTAAGATCAGAAATCTTTCCGTCGAGTATTTCGTTACCAATGACAAGCAGGCCAATCTTCATACGCACCTCGAAGGCTAAATAATAGTATAAAATCTTTGATTTTTCCCGGTGCGTAATGTAAAAAAACAGGCACAATGCCTAAAAAGTATCAGTTCCAATTACCTTTTGACGTCGACCTCGACGATCACGTGAAGCTCACCTATCCGGAAATCAGGGAATATCGAACTATTTCAAAAAGCCTGGATGCCCGAGGGGCGCCACGGGGAAAGAAACCCATCTACCACTACACCCTCGAAGCCCTCACGTCGCGGGAGGACAGGTACGCGAGCGCCTCCACCTTCCCGAAGCATAAAAATTTAAAGACCAGACCCATCATCATCGGCGCGGGCCCCGGTGGCCTCTTCTGCGGAGTTCGGCTTGCCGAGTACGGGATCCCGAGCCTCATCATCGAAAGGGGTGACGACGCGAGTAAGCGGATGCTCCACATCGCGAAGTTCTGGCGCTATGGCCAGCTCGATCCGGAGACCAATGTCTGCTACGGTGAAGGGGGCGCGGGCCTCTTCTCCGACGGCAAGCTCATCACCCGGATCAAGTCCGATCTCGTCTCCTACGTGATGGAAAAATTCGTCGACTTCGGCGCACCTCCGGAGACGGCCTACGTGTCGAACCCGCACCTCGGGTCGAACAAGATCCGGACCATCATCAATAAGATCTCCGACTGGCTCCGCTCCAAGGGAACGGAGATCCGCTACAACACGCGGGTGGAGAAGATCCTCACCGACGGCGAGAGGGCGACGGGCGTTCTCCTGAGCACCGGAGAGATCCTCTACTCCGATCACATCGTCCTCGCCACTGGCCACTCCGCCGTGGACCTCTACCACCACCTCGAAGAGATCAAGGTCGCCATGAAGCCCAAGGACTTCGCCGTCGGAGTCCGGGTCGAGCACCCGCGGCGCTACATCGATTCTCTCCAGCACGGAAACTTCTCCGCGGCTCCGGAGATGGGCTCCGCCCGGTACCGGCTAAGCTGGCACGACAAGTGGGCCGACCGAGGCGTCTATAGCTTCTGCATGTGTCCGGGAGGGTACGTGCTATCCTCCGGCACGGAGACCGATGGGATCGTGGTCAACGGGATGAGTAACTACGCCCGGAACTCCCCCTGGTCCAACGCCGCGCTGGTGGTTTCGGTGAAGGCGCAGACGGATCTCAAGGACCCGAGTCTCATGGCCGGTCTGAAGTTCCAGCACCAGATCGAGCACCGGGCCTTCGAACTCTCAAAAAAATACGCCACCGGAAGAGAGCTTCCGGCCATGACCATCAAGGAATTCATGGACGGCAAGCTCACCGACAAGCCCCTTCCCAAGACCTCCTCTCCCTCCGGAATCTTCAAGGCAGATATCCGACAGATCTTTCCCGACTTTATAGTTGAGCACCTTAAGAAGGGCCTCAAGGAGTTTGACCGGGACCTCCCCGGGTTTATCTATGAAGAAGGCCTTCTCATCGCGCCCGAGACACGAACTTCTGCACCTTTAACCATCCTGCGGGACAAAAAGACCCTCGTCTCTGAATCACACCGGGGATTGTATCCCTGCGGTGAAGGAGCAGGCTATGCCGGAGGAATCACCTCGGCTGCTGTGGACGGAGTGAAGATCGCTGAGAGTATTCTTCACCAGGAAGGGCTTTTGACACAAGTTTAAATGGTCAAAGAGCTCAAGATAGCTTAAGGTTGTTCCATTCAAGACACAAAGGTATTAAAGCATGAAATTGAAGAACATCGCTATTGTTGCGCACGTCGACCACGGTAAAACTACCCTGGTGGACCAGCTCCTCCGGCAGTCGGGATTATTCTCGGCCCACGAAGCCCTCACGGAACGAGTCATGGACTCCGGTGACCTCGAACGAGAGCGCGGGATTACGATTAAAGCGAAGAACTGTGCGATCCGGTGGAAGGATACGAAGATCAACCTCCTGGATACTCCGGGCCACGCCGACTTCGGCGGAGAAGTTGAACGCTCGCTCATGATGGTGGACGGGATCCTCCTCCTGGTCGACGCCTCCGAGGGCCCGCTCCCGCAGACGCGATTCGTCCTCTCCAAAGCCCTCGAGCGCGGGATCCGCGTCGCCGTCTACATCAACAAGGTCGACCGGGCCGACGAACGGATCGACGAAGTGAAGAACGAAGTGGAGGACCTCCTCCTCGAGATCGGCTCCAACGCCGGCGTGGAAGTGAACATGGACATCACCTTCCTCTACGGCTCCGGGAGAGCGGGCTACGCGTCCTTTGACAAGACCAGAAGGGAAGGGAGCCTCGAGCCGATGCTCGACTTCCTCGTCAGCGACTACTACCCGGCGCCGAAGGTCGACAAGACCGGGCCCTCCCAGCTCCTCGTGACCAACCTCTCGTACTCCAACTACCTCGGCGCCCTGATGGTGGGACGGATCCAGCGTGGAGTGATCCAGCACGGGAAGCAGATCATGTGGATCGGCAGAGAAAATAAATCGAAGACGTTTAAGGTCACGTCCCTGCAGATCTTCGATGGCCTCGGCATGGCGACGGTGGAAGAAGCCGAAGCCGGCGAGATCGTCATCGTCTCCGGGTTCGAGAACGGTGACATCGGAGACACCCTGTGTTCTCCGGAGAAGCCGGAAGCGCTCCCGCGGATCGAAGTCGAGCCGCCGACGGTCTCCGTGCAGGTTTCCGTGAACACGGGCCCGATGTCCGGGAAGGAAGGGGAGTACCTCACGTCGAGACGGCTCGAGGAGTTCCTCATCGACGCCACCAGGAAGAACGTTTCCCTCAAGTACGAACCGACAGACGACCCGAAGGTCTTCATCCTCAAGGCCCGGGGCGAGCTCCAGGTTGCGGTGGTCTTCGAAGAGATCCGCCGGGAGGGCTTCGAGCTCATGATCGCCAGACCCCAGGTCATCACCAAGGAGATCGACGGCGTGCTCATGGAGCCGTTCGAACGCCTCGTCCTCGACGTTCCAAACGAATCCACCGGTGCCATCACGGAGAAGATGGCCACGCGGAAAGGGAAGCTCGAGGCCATGTCTCCGTTCGGCGAGGGCCGGACCCGGATGGAGTTCCACGTTCCCTCCCGAGGCCTCATCGGCTACCGCTCGACCTTCCTCACGGACACCAAGGGCCAGGGGCTCATGTCGTCCTACTTTGTGGGCTACGAGCCGTTCGTCGGCAAGATGCTCGCTCGGCAGAACGGCGCGCTCATCTCCGACCGCGCCGGGAAGATGACTCCGTACGCGCTCTTCAATCTCCTCTCCTCCGGCAAGCAGTTCGTGCTCCCGACGGAGATGACCTACGAAGGCATGGTGGTCGGTGAGCACACGCGGCCCAACGACCTCAACGTCAACGTCTGCCGCGAGAAGCACCTCTCGTCCGTGCGGACCGCGGGGAAGGACGAGAACATCATCCTCCCGCCGATCCCTCCGCGGACCCTCGACTGGGCCCTGGACTGGATCGACGACGACGAGTGGGTCGAAGTGACTCCGAAGAACATCCGGATCCGGAAGAAAGAACTGAACCAGAATCAACGTAAAGTTGTCAGATAATGTGTGGTGCGAGGGAAGCCACGGAGCTTCCTTCGCGCCACGTCCCCCACCTTAAGCCAAGATCAATATTCATCCTGTTAACCTCTTGCTCAACCACCGGCGATTCTCTCCGGGCGTATAATTATTTTACTCAGACCGCTCTGGGTTCATAACTGGAGGAGCATATGAAATACCTAGCCATCGTCACCGTCGCACTTTCTCTGGGGGTTGGTGCCCAGACAGACTATTCGCCGAACTCGGGGAAGGCTGCACCGGGGAACTTCACCGAGACGACGAAGACCACCATGACGGACAACACGTCTTCCACCCTCATCGAAACCAGTGACGACGCCTCCGTCAACGAAGCCAAGACAGACGAAGTGAACACGGGGATGTCGGCCGCGGAGATGAACACGGCGCCGACGGAGACACCGACCGCGGCCAACGAGTCCGATTCTTTTGGTAAGACATTGTCCACCGGGGAGACCGCGTCCGACGGAACCTTCGCTCCGGGGAGCGCGGGCGTAGACAAGCAGGCCCAGGAAGCCGTGGAATCCGACAAGTCGGCTTCGCCGAAGAAGCGAACCATTAAGACCGAGAGAACCGAAGAAATCATCGAGTAAGCGCAGGATTAAGAAGTTCCCCCGAAGCTCCGATAAGGAGGCATGGGGGAACTTATGAAACTACTCATCCTGTCCACGCTCTTGACGTCTCTCGCGTTCGCCAAGGGCGTGCAGGACTTCAATGGAGCTCTCCTGAAAGACGTGCAGAAAGACATCGCCAAGGACAATGACAGCTTCCGCAGAAAGGAACCGGTCCGCCGACCGGCATCCGTCGATCACCGAGAGATCCGGGACGAGTCGAAGCTGGAGAAGAGCATCCGGCAGATCGGTCCTCGCAGCTGGTAGGCCTACTGCCTATTGCTGAGGAGTTTCCCGAGGAAGTCCACCGGCACCGGGAAGAAGGTGGTCGAACTGTTGTTCGATCCCGCGATCTCCCGCATGGTCTCGAGGAACCGGAGGGTGATCGCGTCCTTCTGCGCTCCGAGGACCTCGGCCGCCTCCGCGAGCTTCTTGGAAGCCTCGAACTCCCCCTGTGCGGAGATGATCTTCGCCCGCTTCTCCCGTTCCGCTTCGGCCTGCTTGGCCATGGCCCTTTGCATTTCGATCGGTAGGTCGATGGCCTTGACTTCCACGTTGGTCACCTTGATCCCCCACGGCTCGGTCACCTCGTCCAGGATCTCCTGGAGTTTGGCGTTGATCTGGTCTCGGTGAGCGAGGATCTCGTCGAGCTCGTACTGCCCCACCACCGAGCGGAGAGTCGTCTGCGCGATCTGCGCGGTCGCGTGGTAGTAGTTCTCGACGGCGAGGATGGCCCGCTCCGGGTTACTGACCTTGAAGTACACCACTCCGTTGACCTTCAGAGTGACGTTGTCCTTGGAGATGATGTCCTGGGACGGGACGTCCATGGTCACGAGTCGCAGGTCGACCTTGATCATCTTCTCGAGCCCCGGGATGAGGACGATGAGCCCGGGCCCCCGCACGGCCGTGAACTTCCCCAGACGCAGGATCACGCCCCGCTCGTACTCGTCCAGGATCTTGAAGGTGCTGAAGAGGATGACGGCGATGAAGATCACAAAAGGCAAGAAGGTCAGAGACATATAAACTCCTTTAGGTAAGCTTTCGGATGGTGATTGAGAGTTCCTGCGGGTTCACCGCGATGACCTCCACGGAGTCGCCCACGAGGAGGGGTTCCTCGGAGCTGGCCTTCCAGATCTCGCCCCGGACTCGGATCTGGTAGGTCTTCCCGTGCACGTGGGTCAGGACCTTTCCGGCGGAGCCGGTCGGGAGGAAGAAGTCCTTGGTGCCCGCGGAGCGCTTCCGCTCTCGGTAGAGGATCCAGACGATGATCCCCACGGCCGTGAAGACCCCGGCTAAGGTGGAGACGAGGACGGAGTAGCGGATGCTGATGAAGCCCGTCTCTCCGTGGAACAGGAAGAGGGAGCCCATGACGAAGGCCGCGATCCCCGCGATGGAGAGGAGGCCGTAGCTGGTGACGAAGACCTCCATGATCAGAAGGCCGATGCCGAGGATGATCAGGCCGAAGGAGCCCCAGTCCAGGGGGAGGACCTGGAAGGCGATCCCGGCGAGGATCACCAGGAGGACGCCGAGGGAGCCGGCGAGGTAGCCCCCGGGGGCCTGGAACTCGATGTAGACGAGGGCAAGGCCGATCAGGAAGAGGATGTAGGCGGTGGAAGGGTTAGCCAGCACCTCGAGGATCCGCTGGCCCACGCTGGCTTCGTAGTCGACGAAGACGGCGTTGGGATTGAGCTCGAGGGTCCGCTCGACCCCTTCGAGCTTGAAGCTCTTCCCGGCGAGGGCCCCGAGAAGCTCGTCCCGGTTGTTGGCCACGCCGTCGATGATCTTCGCCTTGAGCGCCTCTTCGCTGGTGTAGGACCGGGCGGTGGTGATCATCTCCTCGAAGGGTGCGGCCGGTCTTCCGCGGGCGGCGCTCATGGAGCGGACCAGGGCCCGAAGATCGTTCATGGCCTTCGACCGGCCATCGCTTTCCTTCAGATCCGACCCGAGGCCCACGGGAGTGGCGGCGCCGATGCTCGTGGCCGGCGACATGTAGATGAAGTGGGCGGCGGAAGCGATGATCGCACCGGCGCTCGCGGCCGAGGCCCCCTCAGGAGTGATCCAGACTACGAAGGGCCGGTTGCTGCGGCTGACCTGGGTGATGATGTCCTTGGTGGTGGTGACCAGGCCCCCAGGGGTGTTGAGCTTCACGACTATGAGGGAGCTGGGGGGGATGGCTTTGAAATTCTGAGCGATGTAATCAAAGGTCGCCGGGGTGATGGCCGAGTTCACCGTCAGGAGACTGATCTCATTGATTTTGTACGGTGAAGACCGGGAGATGCCCGGGAAAAGCCCCAAGACAAAAACAACAAAATACAGTAAGGT
>SXUH01000168.1 GCA_005791855.1 Bdellovibrionales bacterium | reverse complement strand
CGGGCCCTTTAAACTTCCTATCGACGGATTATTTACTATGATTTTTTAAAAGCTTTTTCTTACGAGCGAGCCTCTTGAGCTTCACACCGCTCTTCTTGTTCTTAGAAACTTTCTTCGCCGGACGCGACTTTTTAAGCTTTTTCATCAAAATCCTCCTCAATTTAACTATTCGAGTGAGCTTATAATAAAAGAAAGCTTTTGGAAACGACAGGACTCCATATGTATGTATCTTATTTACTATTTTTCTTCTCCCTCGCGGTCTGGGGTGAGGCCGGGGTAACCGTGAAGGTGCTTCCGGAGCCGAAGGGGCCGGCGGACTACGACCACGAGATCAAGGGCTGCCCCATGAACTCACAGTGCGACCAGGTGATGGGGCTGCAGATGGACCGCTTTACCCAGCTGGTGGATAGGCTTAAGGAACAGAAGGTCGATGGGACGAAGAAGGCCGAGGCCCTCGAGGCCTTCCGGGCGAAGTACGGCATTCCGGTGGAGTTCTACACCACCGTCCGGTCCCAGGAGACCTTCAAACCCATCTTCTACAACTCCTCCTGCAAGAACCACAATTCCAAGGATGCCAGAGAGAAGATCCTCCGGGGCACGGCCTTCGTGAAGGCCATGGATAAGGACCGGGCGATCCTCTGGCGGGACCAGGCGGAGACGGAGGTCAAACTCGGCGACCTCCTCCACCCGCAGAAGGTGAAGGTCTACCTGCCTCAGGGGGAGGCCACCTACCACCTCCCGCTGGGAGACCAGCCGCTCTTCATCAAAGACAAGGACCTCTACGTGCTGAAGGAAGAGGATAGCTTCTTCTACGTCCTCAAGGTGGGCCAGGCCGGAGACTGGCGGATCACCCACCTGGACTTCACCCGGCTCAGCGACTGGGAGAACAAGCGGGAGAACGTGGCCTGCCCGGCGGAGAAGGTCAAGGCCCCGGCCCACCCGTTTGAAACGCAGTTCTGCAAGTCCGTGTGGAACGAAGACCTCAAGCAGACCGTCGTGGTGAAGATGCAGCAGGGCTGCGCTATCTGAGCACGGCCCGCTTCTGAATGTAGGATCCCTTCTCGCAGCTCCCGGAAGACCGGAGCACTCTCTCGGTGAAGAAGCCCCGCTTCGGATCGGTCAGACGGAACTTGATCCACTCCCGGGTGTGGATCTTGTAGCTCGTGCCGGTCACGACACTTCCGCTTTCGATCAGGATGCAGACCTCTTCGCCCTGGGCCCGGCAGTTGGCCGAACTGGTCGCAGTGGTGAACCACCTGGCGGAGGTGGGAGAGGTTTGGAAGGGCGTGGTGATGCGGTCCAGGTCGGCGCAGATGGTTTTCATCGCACCTTCATCTAGCGTTTCCACGTCGGGAAACGGGAAGAGCTCTCCGTCGGCTTTCCGAAAGACGTAGAAGGCCCCGGGCTTCTGAATCGTGACTCTTACGTCCTTCGCCGCCGGTAGCTCGACCTCCGCGCAGTCCTTCTGAGCATAGGAGAAAGTCAAAGGCATGTTGATCTGGGAACTGAGTCGCTCTCCCTTATGGGACAATGCGTCGCAGATTTTCTTAACAGTACTTATGTCTGAAGGAACAAGAGGTTCGTAGGTCCGAAGTGTCTCGATTCCTTCGGCTTCATTTTCTTGAATAACCTGACCTCCGCAGCCAGCGAGGACGAGCAGAGAGAGAAAGAGAACCTTCATGGATCCGCCTTGGAAAAATTTAGGATACCTAAATTGTTCCCCAACTGCGGAAGGCTCGCAACAGAATTCTTATTTGAGGGTGGCCCGGACTTCCCTCACCTCGTTCACCGCGCAGAACGCGCTGGAGAGGAGCTTGCGGGAGGTGTAGAAGCCGTACTTGGCGAGGTTCGGATCGATCCGAAACCGGATCCACTCCTTCGAGTGGACCTTGTAGCTGCCGTTGCCCTGGGGGGCCGCGGTCTCGAGCCGCACGCAGAACTCCGTCGCGGTGCTCGCGCAGTCGGCGCTACTCACGTCCGTGGCGGAGAACCAGAGGACGTTTCCGTTCGCGAGCCGCTTCGGGTTCTCGAGGTTCGCGAGGTCCGGACAGATCTGGGCGAGGCTCCCGGAGACGTCGGTTTCCACTTCCGGGAAGACGAAGTCCAGCCCGCTCGGGACCTTCTTGAAGACGTACCTGCCGGCGAGGTCTCTCTGGAGGACCACGTTCTCCGTGACCCCGGAGCTCGTCCTGTCGCACTCGGAGGTCTGGACCTCGAAGGCGAAGTTCGTGTTGAGGAACTGACCCAGGAGGGATGCTTTCTGATTCAAGGCCTGGCAGATGGCCCCGAGCCGAGTCCGGTCCGTGGCCGAAACCGCGAGCGGACTATAGGTGCGGAGTTCGCCGAGCTTGTTCCCTGTGTTCTCCGTCTTCCCGCAGGCGGCGGCCAGGAGGGCGAGGAGAAGAATCTGATGTCTCATGGCCTACCTTCTTACCATCTTGTTTTTGATGAAGCCGTTGCGGCGGCTGCTCGCTTCGCTCACGTACCGCTCGAACCACCCGGTCTGGGTCATGGTGATGAACTTCTTCTCCGCCGGAGTCACGGCACCAGCGGCACCACCCTGGAGCATCTTCACTAGGTAGAAGTTGGCGAAGATCGGGATCTTCAGGAGTGCCGCCATGGCGGTCTTGCCCAGGTGGAAGGACTGCTTGTGGGCGTAGTGGGTCACGAGGTTATCGAACTTGTAGAAGTTGTCGCTCATGCCCTCTTCGCAGAGCTGGTCGATCTCCGTCTTCATCGTCCGGTGGTAGTCCCGCAGGGAGAACTTCTTGTTGAACGCGAGCTCCGGAAAGTAGTCCCGGCCTTCGGCTTCGATGTGGCTCCGCTTCAGGAAGGAAACCTTCGGAACCACCAGGGCTTCGGTCTCGAGCTTGTCATGGTGGAACTGTGGACAGAAGTCCAGGTCCGGCTTCTTGTGGAGGTGCTCGCCGAGGGTGAGGTACTGGTGGTAGAGGCTACTGAAGTACACCCGTCTGGTCGAGACCTCGGCTTCCGCGGTGAGGGCCTCCCCGGCGGGGCCGCGGCCAGCGGAGGTGAGCTGGACCTTCTCCACCAGATCCCGGGCGAAGGGAAACTGCACCGTCGCCGTCTCCACGCGCACGTGGGAGCAGCCGAAGACTAAGACACCGAAGCTAGCAAGAAGGATGTGTTTCATAGAACCTCACTACTGAATCTCTTCGACATCCCCAGGGAGAACTTGATTTTCCGCCTTCTTTTGTCCATTATGTAAGCCATGAAATACTGGCTCATGAAAACCGAACCCGACACATTTTCTTTCGACGACCTGAAGCGGCGTCCGAAGAAGACCGAACCCTGGAACGGGGTCCGGAACTACCAGGCCCGGAACTTCATCCGGGATGAGATGAGGAAGGGCGACGAGGTCCTCTTCTACCACTCGAGCTGCGAGGTCCCCGGCGTCGCGGGCATCGCCAGGATCAGCTCCGATCCCT
>SXUH01000167.1 GCA_005791855.1 Bdellovibrionales bacterium | reverse complement strand
ATCCCGCGGAAGGCCCTGGGCAACTTCATGGAGTGGGTCAAGCAGGAGTTCACCCACCTCGGCCCGGACGAGCACATGCTCCAGGTGACCGAGTTCACCTTCGACATCTCGCTCACCGACGTGGGCCTCTTCCTCCAGTACAACGTGCACACGCACTTCTCCGATTTCCGGAACGACCTCTTCAAGCTCGCCTTCGAGCTCGAGAGCTACAAGATCACCGTCCTCTCCACCGTGCCGAACAACCTCTCCATGATCCTCAGCGACGTCATGAAGGACCGGGTGAACCTCTCGAAGCTCCACACCCTGATGATCGCCGGATCCCGGTTCTCCTTCGGGCTCTACGAGAAGTGCCTGGGCCGGCTCGGGGAGAAGATCCACCTCTACAACCTCTACGGCCCGACCGAAAGCACGGTCTACTCCCACGGGAAGAAGATGACCTTCGACCGGGCCCGCGACTGCGCGGGCCTCAACGTCGCCATCGGGAAGCCGCTCCCCAACGTGACCTGCCTCATCGTGAAAGACGGGAAGGCCCTGGGCGTGAACGAAGAGGGCGAGCTCCTCCTCGGCGGCATCCAGCTCCTCTCGGGGTACATGCGGGACCCGGAGAAGACGAGGGCCGCGCTCATCACCTTCCAGGGAGAGACGTACTACCGGACCGGGGACATCTCCTTCCGGGACGAGAAGGGCGACTACTACATCATCGGCCGCATGGACGACACCATCAAGTACCGCGGCTTCCGGATCAACCTCCTGGACGTGGACTCCTACATCCACAAGCTCCCCTACGTCGAGGACTGCGCGACCATCGCCGTCCCCCACGAGGTCGCGGAGAACCAGACCGTCGCCTTCATGCGGCTCAAGGAAACCAAGACGGTGAAGGAGATCAAGAAGGACCTCCTCCAGTACCTCCTCGACTACCAGATCCCGGAGAAGATCATCCTCGTGGACCGGTACCCGACGAACACGAGCGGCAAGATCGATAAGAAAGTGCTGAAAGAAAATTACCTGAACACCCAGACCCGGTAGGCAAGAATGAACAAGAACGAAGTAATGGCCGAGCTCTCCCAGACCATCAAGACGGTCTTCGATAACGAAAGCATCTCCGTCAGCGAGAAGACCACCGCCGAGGAGGTCGACGAGTGGGACTCCCTGACCCACCTCGAGCTCATCGACCAGATCGAGAAGAAGTTCAAGGTGAAGTTCGCCCTCGGGGAACTGATGAAGCTCCAGAACGTGGGCCAGATGGCCGACCTGGTCCTGAAGAAGCTCCCGCGCTAGCCGCCCATGTTCTTCAATTCCTACGTCTTCATCTTCGCCTTCCTCCCCGTCGCCTGGGGGGGCTACTTCCTCCTGAACCGCCTCAAGCTCGTCGACGTCTCGAAGACCTGGCTCCTCTGCGCCTCGTTCTTCTTCTACGGCTACTGGGACGTGCACTACTTCCCCCTGCTCCTCGGGTCCATCCTGATCAACTACTCGCTGGCGATGCAGTCGCTCCACGACCGGCACCACCACCGGCGCGGCCTGATCCTGAAGCTAGGCCTCGGCTTCAACCTGGGCCTCCTCTGTTACTTCAAGTACACGAACTTCTTCCTCGAGAACGTCACCCACCTCACGGGGCTGGAGTTCTCCGTGGCGAAGGTCCTGCTGCCGCTGGGCCTGAGCTTCTACACGCTCCAGCAGATCGCCTACCTCGTCGACGTCTACCAGGGGATCGCCGGCGAGAAGCGCTTCCTCGACTACGCCCTCTTCGTGAGCTTCTTCCCGCACGTGATCTCCGGGCCCATCGTCCACCACGAGGAGACCATCCCGCTCTTCAAGTCCCTGCGGCTCAAGGTCCTGGACCGGCGCAACGTCTCCCTGGGGATCTTCCTCTTCTCCATCGGCCTCTTCAAGAAGGTCATCATCGCCGACACCCTCTCCTTCTGGGTGAACGAGGCCTACCGGAACACGGACAAGCTCCACCTCATCTCCGCCTGGGGGACCTCCTTCAGCTACACCTTCCAGCTCTACTTCGACTTCAGCGGCTACTCGGACATGGCCGTGGGTCTGGGGTACCTCTTCAACGTCAAGCTCCCGCAGAACTTCAACTCCCCGTTCAAGGCCGGGAACATCAACGACTTCTGGACGCGGTGGCACATGACGCTCACGACGTTCATCCGCGCCTACATCTTCACCCCCATCGTGAAGTGCATGAAGAAACCCACCTTCCGGAACAGCATGATCTCCATGTTCCTCGCCATGACCATCGCGGGCCTGTGGCACGGGGCCGCCTGGACCTTCGTGATCTACGGGATGGTCCACGGCGCGGCCATCGTGATCCACCACAACTGGAAGAAGAAGAAAAAGAAACTCTCCTGGGCCCTCGGGACCTTCCTCACCTTCAACTTCGTGAACCTGACCTTCGTCCTCTTCCGCTCGCGGAACCTCACCGAAGCGGGGAACGTGTTCTCCGCCATGCTGGGGCTCCGGGGCTTCCAGCTCCCGAAGATGGGGATCGGCTTCGTGAAGGAGCTCGGGGTCAAGCTCGGGCCCTACATGACCAACGACGAGAACCTCCAGCTCCTCATGGTCGTCGGTTCCTTCGTCCTCATCTACCGGGCGAAGAGCTCGCGGCAGCTCGAGGCGGAGTTCGAGCCGAGCACCCGGCTCGCCCTCGCGTCGGCGGTGCTCTTCGTGTTTAGCCTCTTCGGAATGAACCGGGTCTCCGAGTTCATCTACTTTAATTTTTAATATGAAGTTCATAAGCGTCTTCTTCCTCACCTCCGCCCTCCTCGTCGCCCTCCTCCTGGGCTTCGTCTACTCCATCGACCCGTACGACAAGTACCAGATCAACGTCTTCGGCTTCGAGACGAAGGCCGTGGCCCTGGCCCGGGAGAACAAGTTCAACATGCTCGAGCACTCGAAGACGGGGTACGAGGCGTTCGTCATCGGCTCCTCCGCCGCCCACCGGCTCCACACCGCCGACGTCGAGGAGCTCACGGGGCTCCGGACCTTCAACTACGCCGTCCAGCAGACCACGCCGGAGGACTACCTCGCCATCACGAAGCACATCTTCAGCAAGCGCAAGCCGAAGCTCGTCCTCCTCCAGCTCGACCTCTACGCCCTGAACTCGAACTTCAAGACCGACACCCGGTTCTACACCTCGCCCCTCTACAAGTTCCTGAGCGAAGAGAGCAGGCCCACGGCGGAGACCCCCCTCATCGATCCGGACTACGTCTCCGTCGGCGCGATCTCCGACGCCTTCAAGGTCATCTGGGTGAACGCCACCGGAACGGTGAAGCACCTCTACCTCGAGGACGGGAACTACCACAAGGAGAAGCAGGAACCCAATCCGATCAAGGTCACCCAGTTCGCCTACGAGAACTACCAGCTAAGCCAGGAGCGGCTGGCCCTCCTCCGGAAGCTCCGGGCCCTCTGCGACGAGAACGGAACGAGGCTCGTCGCCTGGACCGCCCCCTACTCGAGCGAGCACTACCACCGGATCGAAGCGGATCCGAAGGTCCGGAAGGTCCTCGAGGACTTCAAGGCGAGCCTCGCGCGGATCTTCCCGGAGCTCTACGACTTCACCAACGCGGGCGTGGATGCCTACGATGACACCGAGTACTTCCAGGACTCGACCCATCCGACGAGGAAGCTCTTCCGGATCATGCTCGAGGATCTCTTCGGGGCGACGGCGAAGAATCCTGTCTGGGCCCGGCGACTCTAGCGGTGGTACCTACCCTGTACCATTTTTTTCTCTCCGAGACGCCGGAGCGAGGATCAAAAAGTGATATAACTCCGGCGCTGATCTAACCTCGGAGGAACTATGAGATTCGCGCTCCCCTTCTGCTTCTTCGTCCTAAGCTTACCCGCCTTCGCTCTGGCGAGCCGTGAACCCATGGCCAACTGCGAGGGGATGAAGCTCGACCTCGTGACCTACGGCTCCAGCTCGGACAGGCCCAAGACCGTCATCGAACTCAGCGTGGGCCCGGAGATCCTTGACGTCGAAATGACAAACCACGACCAGATCACGATCTACCGGTTCTACCTGGCGGACCAGTACCGGGTCATCTGGTTTGCGACGGAAGTCAACAATGGCAAGCGGGAAAAGGTCTATCGGTACCGCGGGAAGAGATGCCAGTCTTTCATGGAGTGACAGACGGGAGGGCCCGTCTGTCACGGTGGGGTGAGCTTAGCCTAACTTAGAAGAGCCAGTCGATCCCGATGCCCATGACCTTCGAGCGGCGCTTGCGGAGCTCGAGGTCCGTCTGGTCGAAGTCCGGAAGGTGCCCCAGGCCGTAGCGGAACTTGACGATGAAGTTCGAGGTGACCAGGTACTTCGCGGTGAACATGCTCTGGAGATCAAGCCGGGAGTCCGTGGACGCATCGGTCGCGTTGGCCTGGTTCTGAGTTTCGTAGGACCCGAACTGGGTCGCCTGGAGCATGAGGCTCATCATGAATTCGTGGACGGGTCGGTACTGGTAGGTGGCCCGGAGGAAGAAGTCCTGAGACGCGTCCACGTCGAGCTTCGTGTCCCCGCCGCTGGAGACGATGGTGTACTCACCGTCGAGGTTGTGGATCAACCCGGCCGCGAGCTGCCACTCGTTCGCCTCGTTCCACTTCCGACCGAAGCGGGTGTTGATTTCGATGGAGCTCCGGCCGTTGGACGCGTTTCCGTTGGAGACGTCGGTGGAGGTCGGGTTCGACGAGCCGGTCTCCGCGTCTTCGATGCGGATCGAAGCGAGGGCGCCGAAGTCCCAGTTGTACCGCTCGTCCGTCTGGCTCAGGAACCGGTAGTTCACTCCGAGCTGCGGGTTCGCGAGACCGTCCTGGGTGATGCTACTCGGGTTCGGGTTCGTCACGCCGGCGCCGACGTAGGTGTCGTCGACCTTAACGTTGAACGCGTACTCCACGCCCGCGGTGAGGTTGAGGCGGTCCGAGAGTCCGTACCCCAGCTGGCCGAAGACGAAGTTCCCTTCCGTCCGGGAGGTCACCGTGTTGGTCGCGGTGATGTCCGTCGTGAACTGCTGCGTTCTATGGTTCACGTCCGCCAGGAAGTTCAACTGCCCCTGCTTGAGGAAGTAGTTAACGTCGCCGAACGATAGGTCTTGTGCATTTGCAGCAGTCACTGCCATGAGGGCTGCAACAGCGATGATTTTTTTCATTTTGAGACACTCCTTGTATCCAAATAGTTTACTCTATATGGCGGTTAAAAAACTATAGGATTTTCCTGACAGAGAATTTTCAGAGGGAGTGTCGAAAAGGGACTGGCGGACAAAAAAAAGCCCAGCGTGAAGCTGGGCCCTTTATTAAGAAAATGTATTCTTAAAGATTAGAAGCGGTAGTTTACACCAACGCGTGTCAACAGAGTGTCAGTTCTAAGAGTACCAGAACCGCCAGATGTGTCTGTAGAAGTAGGAGCTGCGCCAGCTGTGTTACCGATCATACCATCAACAGAAAGTTCGCCGAACTTGAGTGTCGCACCTGCGTTAACTCCTGTTGAGTTTCTGATACCTCTTTCGTTTGTAGCATCTTCTTCAGATCCCCAAACAACTTGAGTTATCGAACCGCGAAGCGTTAACCACTCAGTAGCTTCTGCTTCTAGACCGAGGACAACAGGAACCTGCATCGAATCGTACTCAGCACAAGCAAGTGGGTTGAATCTGTTACAGCCAGGTACGGCTGCGAAAGCGCCGCCGGTGAGGTCGTTTTCTGCTTTCGTTTGCACGAAGGACGCTCTCGTGAAGAGGTTCGTCTTATCATTAAGGACCGTGACCCGCGCGATCCCCGCCTGGATCTGCTGGAGGCTCATGTCCTCTGAGCCCGCGCCGGCGACTTCGCCTTCCGCATCCAGTTTCTTGAAGTCGACGAACAGGCTGTTTCCGTTCCAGGCCTGGATCGCTCCGACGCCGAAGCCGAGCTT
>SXUH01000166.1 GCA_005791855.1 Bdellovibrionales bacterium | reverse complement strand
TGGTGTCATCATTTACTGTGATCGAGAACCGTAACCCACAGAGAAGAAAGCATGATGAAATCCAAAGCCAACTCTTACGCAGATTTCCTATCCCTACTCGGACAGTCGGGTGAGCTCTTGAACGAGGAGCCCATCCACGAGGATCTCTACAGCGTCGAACGCCTCGAGCACTACGCGCCCAGCCTGGCGGCGGAGCTCGCGGTGACGGAGAAGTCGAAGAAGGGCAAGTCGCTCAGGCCCGAGCTCAAGCGCTGCCAGCAGAAGCTCGAATCGGTCTACACGTCTCTGGCGAGCGCGATCCAGAGCAAGCAGCCCGTCTCCCCGGCCGCGGAGTGGTTCGTGGACAACTTCCACATCATCGAGACCCAGCTGCGGGAGATCAAGCAGAGCCTCCCCGACACCTACTACTACGGCCTCCCCCAGCTCGCCAAGGGGGAGCTCAAGGGGTACCCGCGGGTGTACTCCATCGCCCTGGAGATCATCGCGCACACCGACTGCCGCTTCGACCCGACCGTGCTGCAGAAGTTCCTCACCGCCTACCAGAAGGTCACCCCGCTGAAGATCGGCGAGCTCTGGGCGCTGGTGATCACCATTCGCTTCGTGCTCGTGCAGCAGCTCACCGTCCTCTCGCACCGGATCCTCAGCGCCCGGGCCAACCGCGAGAAGGCCAACGCCCTGGCCGACCGGCTCCTCGCCCGCGCGAGCGACCCGCAGGTCAGCGAGAAGGAACTCACCGACCTGCTCGCCGCCGAGCTCGGGGAGGCGAAGACCTTCAACCGCGCCTTCATCGTCCAGCTCATCCAGCGCCTGCGGGACCAGGACCCGAACGTCTGGCCCGCCTTCGACTGGATCGAACGGAAGCTCCAGGACCTCCAGACCAGCAGCCAGCGGGTCACCCAGCTCGAGCTCCACAACCAGGCCGCGGGCCAGGTGACCATCGGGAACATCATCGGGAGCATGCGCCTCCTCATGTCGCTGGACTGGCGGGAGTTCATCGAGAACGTCAACCACATCGACCCGATCCTCGGGAAGGATCCGGCGGGGGTGTACCACCGGATGGACTTCGGAACCCGGGACCAGTACCGGCACGTGGTCGAGCACCTCTCCAAGCGCTCCGAGCACACCGAGCTCGAGGTCGCCCAGAAGGCCATCGACTGCGCCTCGAAGGAAGATCCCCAGAGCCACCGGGGCCACGTGGGGTACTACCTCGTCGGCGAGGGCCGGGAGGGGTTCGAAGAGCTCTGCGACTACAGGCCCGACCTGCGCGAGTCCTTCAACCGCTTCGTCCTCCACCACCCGACCTTCTTCTACCTGGGCTCCCTCTTCGTCTTCACCTGCCTGCTCCTCATCCCGGTGCTCAACTACTACCGGAACCTGAGCGACGACCAGTGGTACCGGCTCGCCTTCGCGCTCCTGGCGATCTTCCCGGCGAGCGACCTCGCCCTGAGCCTCCTGAACCACTACATCACCAACTTCATCCACCCCAGGCCCCTGCCGAGGATCGACACGGAGAAGGGAATCCCGGGCGACGCCGCCACCATGGTGGTGATCCCGACCCTCTTCACCAAGGAGACCGTGATCCGGGAGCTCCTCGAGCGCCTCGAGATCCACTACCTCGCCAACCCCGACCCGGCCCTCACCTTCGCGCTCCTGGGAGACTTCGGCGACGCCCTCGCCGAGAGGATGGCCACCGACGAGCGCCTCCTCGCCGTCGCCGTGGAGGGGATCACCGACCTCAACCGGAAGTACTCCGCCCCGGGAGCGCCGCGGTTCCACCTCTTCCACCGGAAGCGTCTCTACAACGACTCCGAGGGCGCCTGGATCGGCTGGGAGCGGAAGCGCGGGAAGCTCCTCGAGTTCAACAGGCTCCTCCGCGGCGCCACGGACACGAGCTACGTCGTGGCCACCGCCGGCCCCGACCTTCTCCGGAAGATCAAGTACGTCATCACCCTGGACTCCGACTCCCAGCTCCCGAGGGACGCGGCCGCGAAGCTCGTGGGAACCATCCTCCATCCGCTCAACAGGCCGTACTTCAACCCGGCGGTGGGCCGGGTGACGGCCGGGTACGGGATCCTCCAGCCCCGGATCAGCATCACCGCCACCAGTGCGAAGGCCACGCGCTTCGCTCGGATCTCCTCCGGGAACATCGGGATCGACCCCTACACCACCGCCGTCTCCGACGTCTACCAGGACCTCTTCCAGGAAGGGAGCTTCACCGGCAAGGGCCTCTACGTGGTCGACGCCTTCGAGAAGGCGATGGAGAACAGGGTCCCGGAGAACGCGGTCCTGAGCCACGACCTCTTCGAAGGCTCCTACGCCCGCTCGGCGCTGGTGACGGACGTCGAGCTCTTCGACGACTACCCGGCCGACTACGAGACCTTCTCCAAACGGCAGCACCGCTGGACCCGCGGGGACTGGCAGATCGCCGCCTGGCTCTTCCCGAAGGCGCCGGACGAGAAGGGCCGCCGGGTGCGGAACGACCTCACCGTCATCTCCCGCTGGAAGATCTTCGATAACCTCCGGCGGACCCTCGTGCCCATCGCCTCCCTCCTGTGGCTCGTCCTCTCCTGGACGCTGCTCCCGGGGAACCCCGCGTTCTGGACCTCCCTCATCGTGCTGATGTACTTCTTCCCGGTCTACTCCACCGTGACCACGGGCCACTGGATGCAGAAAGGCAACGTGACCTGGCAGGGCTACTTCCTGGGGGGCCTGCGGGAGTTTAAGATCAAGATCAGCCAGATCCTCCTGACGGTGACCTTCCTCGCCCAGCAGGCCTACACCCAGGCGGACGCCATCCTCCGGGTCACCTACCGCATGTTCGTCTCCCGGAAGAAGCTCCTGGAGTGGACCTCGTTCGCCCAGCTCCAGAGTAAGGCGGAGAAGAAGACTTCCTACGTGACTTCGGGCCCGGTCCTCGCCGTGGTCATCGGCGCCATCGTCTACCTCGCCAGGCCCGAGGCCCTGAAGATCGCGAGCCCCTTCCTCCTCCTGTGGCTCCTGAACCCGCTGATCAAGAACTGGCTCGCCAGCGCGCCGAAGGTGAAGGAGCCGGCCCTCGAGGGCGAGGAGGTCAGGGACTTTCGGGCCTACGCCCGGCTGACCTGGCACTTCTTCGAGACCTTCGTCACCCAGGAAGACAACTGGCTCGCCCCCGACAACTACCAGGAAGAGCCGAGGCCCGTGGTGGCCCACCGGACCTCGCCCACCAACATTGGCCTGCAGCTCATGGCCCAGGCTTCGGCCTACGACCTCGGCTACGTGGGCCGGGTCGACGTGGTGGAGCAGATGGAGAAGACCTTCGCCACCCTCGGCAAGCTCTCCACCATGCACGGCCACTTCTTCAACTGGTACGACACCGTCTCCCTCGAACCCCTGAACCCGCGCTACATCTCGACGGTGGACAGCGGGAACCTCGCGGGTCACCTCCTGACCTTCAAGCAGTTCCTGGGGGAGCTCGGCGTGCGGAAGCGGCCGCTCGAAACCCTGCGCCGGGGCCTCGAGGACACCCTGGTCCAGCTCCACGACGTGACCGCGGGCCTCCACGCCCTCTCGCCGGCCACCGGCGCGGTCTCCTTCGAGGAGGTCCACGTCATCCTCGCCCGCCTCCTGGAGAAGGTCCGGGCGGCGAAGGTCGAGACCGAGGCGGAGTGGCGGATCATCCTCAGCGCGCTCTTCCACGAGCTCACCGAAGCCGAGGACATCATGGAGGTGATCGTCCAGGACCTGAAGACCGAGAAGGAAGACTTCAACACGGGGCTCGCCTGGATGCGGTCCGCCCTCACGCAGGTCTCTTCGTTCCTCAAAGACCTGGACCACGACCCCGCCGACCTCCGCGCCCGCGAGGCGCGCCTCATGCAGCAGTGTGAGGACATCGCCCTCGGGATGGACTTCCGCTTCCTCTTCGACGAGCGCCGGAAGCTCTTCGTCATCGGCTTCAACGTGGTGGACAGCCGCAGAGACAATTCCTACTACGACCTCCTCGCCTCCGAGTCGCGGCTGGCGAGCTTCGTCGCCATCGCCAAGGGCGACGTGAGCCAGGAGCACTGGTTCCGCCTGGGCCGGCAGATGGCGCCGGTGAAATCCGGCCGGGCCCTCATCGCCTGGACCGCCACGATGTTCGAGTACCTCATGCCGGTGCTGGTGATGCGCCGGTACGCCGAGACCCTCCTCGAGCAGACCTACAAGTCCGTGGTCCAGCGGCAGATCGAGTACGGCGAGCAGAAGGGTGTCCCGTGGGGCGTGTCCGAGTCCGGGTTCAACGCCCGGGACCTGCAGATGAACTACCAGTACGGGCCCTTCGGGATCCCGGGCCTGGGGCTCAAGCGGGGCCTCTCCGATGACCTCGTCGTCTCTCCCTACTCCACCATGCTCGCGGCCCTCATCGACCCGAAGGCGGCGCTCGCCAACCTCAAGCGCCTGGTGAAGCTCGGGGCCTACGGCCGCTTCGGCTTCTACGAGTCCATCGACTACACGGCCGAGCGGATCCCGTCGAAGCAGAAGTTCGTCATCCTCCACTCCTACATGGCCCACCACCAGGGGATGAGCCTCCTCGCCATGAACAACGTCCTGAACGAGAACGTCATGCAGGACCGGTTCCACGCCGAGCCGCTGGTGCAGGCGACGGAGCTCCTGCTGCAGGAACGCGTGCCGAAGACCGTCGAACTCTCCCAGCCGCGCTCCGAGGAGATCAAGAGCAGCGGCTTCCTCCACTCGGCCATGGACTCGCACCCGCGGCTCTACTCGGACGTGAACCTCTCGCTCCCGCGCACCCAGCTCCTCTCCAACGGCACCTACTCGGTGATGGTCACCTCCACCGGCGCGGGCTACTCCCGCTGTGGCCCGCTGGCCGTCACCCGCTGGAGAGAAGACGCCACCCGGGACCACTGGGGCCAGTACTTCTACATCCGGAACCGCAGCACCAACCACTACTGGTCGGCCACGCACCAGCCGACGGGGGTCGTGCCGAAGAGCTTCGGCGCCACCTTCTCCGAGGACAAGGTTTCCTTCTGGAGGAGAGACGAGCAGTGCCTCACCCTCACGGAGATCCTCGTCTCCCCGGAGGACAACGTGGAACTGCGGCGGATCTCCATCACCAACGAATCCTCCGAGCGCCAGGAGTTCGAGGTCACGAGCTTCATGGAGACCGTGATCGCCAAGCCCAACGACGACGCCGCTCACCCGGCCTTCAGTAACCTCTTCGTGCAGACCGAGTACCTCCCCGGGGTCGGGGCCCTCCTCGGGACCCGGCGCGCGCGCTCCAACAAGGAGAACCCGCCGTTCGCCTTCCACGTCGCGAGCTCGGACAGCGCCCCCCTCGGGGCGACGCAGTTTGAGACCGACCGCTCGCGCTTCATCGGCCGGGGCCGGGACGTCTCCGAGCCCATCGTGATCCACGAGAACAGGCCCCTCTCCAACACCGCGGGCTCGGTCCTCGATCCGATCTTCTCGCTCCGGCAGACCTACGTCATCGAGCCGGGGGAGACGACGTCGGTGACCTTCGTGACGGGGCTGGTGCAGTTCCGGGAAGAGGCCATCGAGCTCATCGACAAGTACCGGGACGTCCACACCTTCACCCGGGAGTCGGAGATCGCCTGGACCCAGTCGCAGGTCCTCCTGCGCCACCTGAACATCTCAAACGCCAAGGCCCACGTCTACCAGCGACTGGCGGGCCGGGTGCTCTACCTCGATTCGTCGCTGAGACCCGCCTCCCACGTCCTCGCCCAGAACACCCGGGCGCAGTCCAACCTCTGGGCCTACGGGATCAGCGGAGACCTCCCCATCATCATGACCCAGATCAGCGACGAGAAGGACATGGCGCTGGTGCGCGAGCTCCTCCACGCCCACGAGTACCTCCGCCTGAAGGGTCTGAAGATCGACCTCGTGATCCTCAACGAACGGGCCCCGAGCTACCTGCAGACCCTCCAGGACGAGCTCCTCCGGCAGATCCGGATGAGCGGCTCCCAGGCCCTCCTCGATAAGCCGGGCGGGATCTTCCTGCGGCGGACCGACCTCATTCCTCACGAGGACATCATCCTCCTGCGGACCGTCTCCCGCGTGATCCTGAACGCCGAGAAGGGGTCCCTCGAAGAGCAGCTCAAGCACCGGAAGGTCACCGTCAACTACCCGCAGGCCCTGGTGCCGAAGGCCCAGGCTCCGGCGGCCGCGCCGTCGGGAGAGCCGGAGTCCGTCTCCCACACCTCCGCGGGACTGGAGTTCTACAACGGCCTCGGCGGCTTCGCAGACCAGGGCCGGGAGTACGTCATCGTCCTGAAGGAAGGCCAGTGGACTCCCGCTCCGTGGATCAACGTCATCGCCAACTCCCACGACTTCGGGTTCATCGTCTCCGAGAGTGGTCTGGGCTACACCTGGTCCGCCAACAGCCGCGAGAACCGGATCACTCCGTGGTCGAACGATCCGGTGAGCGACCCGGCCGGGGAGATCATCTACCTCCGCGACGAGGACACCGGGAAGTTCTGGTCCCTGACTCCGCTTCCGATCCGGGAGCCGGAACCGTACGTCATCCGCCACGGCCAGGGCTACACGCGCTTCGAGCACCACTCCCACGGCATCGACCAGGCCCTGGAAGTCTTCGTGGCCCTCGAGACCGGCGTGAAGCTCGCCCGCGTGATACTGAAGAACACCGGCGCGGCCCCTCGGCGCATCTCCGTGACGAGCTACGTGGAGTGGGTCCTCGGGTTCCAGCGCGGGACCACCGCGGCCTACATCATCCCCGAGCTCGACCCACAGACCGGCGCGATCCTCGCGCGGAACCCGTACAACAACGAGTTCGCCTCCCGCGTGGCCTTCGCCGACATCAGCGAGGTCGACCGCAGCTCCACCTGCGACCGCCGGGAGTTCATCGGAAGGAACGGCAGCCCGAAGGCCCCCGCGGCCATGGCCCGGGTCGGCCTCTCCGGAACCCACGGCGCCGGCGTGGACCCGTGCGCGGCCTTCCAGACCAAGCTCGACCTCGCTCCGGGAGAAGCCACCACCGTGGTGATCGTCCTGGGCCAGGCGGAGTCCGTCGAGACCGCCCGCCACACCATCATGAAGTACCGGGACAAGGACCTCGTCGAGAAAGCCTACCGCGACTCTCGCAGCTACTGGGAGAAGACCCTGAGCCGGGTGGAGATCAAGACGCCGGACAAGGCCATGGACCTCCTGGTGAACAAGTGGCTCCTCTACCAGACCCTCTCGTGCCGGATCTGGGCCCGGTCCGCGTTCTACCAGTCCGGCGGCGCCTTCGGGTACCGGGACCAGCTGCAGGACGTGATGGCCATGGTCCACTCCCATCCGGAGATCACCCGCGCGCAGATCCTCACCGCGGCGGCGAGGCAGTTCAAGGAAGGGGACGTCCAGCACTGGTGGCACCCGCCGACGGGCCGGGGTGTCCGGACGCACTTCTCCGACGACCTCATCTGGCTCCCGTTCGTGGTCACCTACTACGTCAAAGCCACCGGAGACTTCTCCGTGCTGGATGAGGTGGTGCCGTTCATCGAAGCACCGCTCCTCCTGCCGGGGCAGGACGATTCCTACACCCACCCCCAGGTCTCCGATGAGAAAGGA
>SXUH01000165.1 GCA_005791855.1 Bdellovibrionales bacterium | reverse complement strand
GACGACTGCATGTCAGGGATGACAACTTTTTCTTCCGCAGAACCGAAGACCGTGGCCCTCGAAGCCGCTGGCCTCTCGGCCCAGCTCCTGGCAGACATCCTCATCGACCTCGACACTCTCGGAGAGTTCGCTCCGGAGAACCTTCCCTTCCTCGCTCGCCAGATCGGTAGACTCTCCTCCGAGGTCGGGACCTTCGTGGAGGCGCAGGCGCTTCTCTCGAAGTGCCTCGGGACGCCCCGGGACCGGTCCCTCCACCTCGCCCTCCTGGGCATCATGACGGCCATCTCCGTAGCCATCAAAAACTCCGACCTGCCGGCGCTGGAGGATTTGATAAAGCACGATTTAAAAGATAACTTAGCTCAGTGGAAAACAGTCACACTCCAAGAGACAGCACGCACGCCGAAGCCCTGAGCCTCTTCATCCATCCCGAGGTCCTCGCTGACTTCCCGGACCTCGACCTCCGCGGCTTCACCCAGAGTGACGCGGGCGCCGCCCGGCTGTCGTTCCAGAAGAAGGGCGACCGGCTCTGGGCCGTCCTCCCGGACGGGACGCACTGTGATTTCCCCTACTACAAGAAGAACCTCCTGAGCCTCCTCTCGAGCTTCACGCTCCAGGACCCCGGGGCCCCGGCCTACGAGGAGGTCTTCGACCACTTCGGCCGGACCGCGCAGAACGTGGAGAAGCGGCTCTTCTCGAGCGCGAGCCTCTCCCCGGGGGTGAACGTGAAGGACCTCTGGGACGAGATCATCAAGAAGGTGAACTCGATCTCCAACGAGTCCCACAGCCTGCGGAGCCTCGTCGAAAAGCTCCTCGAGGTCCCGTTCCTCCAGAACTTCCAGACGTCGCTCCTGCTCCTGCACCTCAAGGGCCAGACCCGGGCCGAGCTCCTCGGCACGCTCTGGCGGGGGGAGAAGGTGCAGGGTCTCCTGGAGGTGCGGCACTTCAACGCGGGCTTCAACTCCATCAAGAAGTCCAAGATCAAATCCTTCTCCACGGACAGCTTCCCGCGGCTCGACCTTCCGTTCAACGGGAGCTTCCTCGCCAAGGAGCTGACCTCGAAGAAGTACAGCCTCATCTCCATCGTCTCCCGGCACGACTTCCTCCCGTACACCAAGGACGAGATCGACCTCTTCGAAACCTGCATCGACCTCCTCCAGCCGCACTTCGAGCGCCTCATCGACCAGGAGTTCTCCGACAAGCAGATCTCCGAGCTCCGCCTGTGCCTGAAGGAATTTCCCCTGCCCGTCCGGCTCCGGGACGAGACCTCCGGGGCGTCCTTCCTGAACGACCTCTACCGGAGCGAGCTCCAGGAGAAGGACATCTTCTTCAACAAGAAGATCGGCGGACCGTTCGTCCTCGACCTCTACGACAGCGACGAGCTCCGCCACTACGCCTTCGACCTCTTCCACTTCCAGCGGATCTCCCTCCTGGGAGAGCTCCTCAACACCCTCCGGCACGAGCTCTCCAACCCGCTCTTCGGCCTCAAGCTCGGGGCCCAGCTCTTCTCCACCATGGAGGTGAGCCAGGACAGCCGCGAGCTCATGGCCGAGATCGAGAAGAACATCAACCGCTCCCAGACGATCATCGAGAACTTCTCCAACCTCTACCAGGTGCAGACCGAAGTCAGGCCCACGGCGATCCGGAAGATGATCGACGAGTCCCTGGTCCTGGCCAAGAGCGAGGTGCGGGAGATCAAGCGCCGGATCACCTACGAGGGCCGGGCCGACGAACTCATCCTGCGCGTCCCGCTCATCTTCGTCGTCCAGATCATCTTCAACCTCATCGTCAACGCCGCCCAGGCGATGAAGGGCATGCCCGGGGACCGGGAGATGGAGATCTCCGTGGCCGCGGACCCCGCGAACGTCTACATCAGCGTCCTCGACAACGGCCCCGGGATCCCCCCGGAGATGGCGCCGAACCTGTTCAAGCCGTTCTTCACGACGAAGTCCCAGGGGACGGGCCTGGGCCTCATCCTTTCGAGAAATCTGGCTTTAAAAATGGGCGGGAATTTGGAATACTTAGAGAACACTAAACTGAAGGGCGCCCACTTCCGGCTGACGCTACCGCGAGAATGAAGAACATCCTTATCATCGAAGACGAGATCCTGATCCAGCAGTCCCTGAAGAAGCTCTTCGAGCGGAAGGGCTTCACCGTGGACGTCTCCGCCAGCGGCAAGGTCGCCATCGACCTGCTCCTCGCCCGGGACTACGACCGGATCATCTGCGACCTCATGCTCCAGGACATCTCGGGCTTCGACGTGATCGAAGAATCGAAGAAGCGCTACGGGCCCGACGAGATCAGTAAGAAATTCGTCATCATGACCGCGTACAACTCTCCGCAGGTCATCTCCCGGGCGAACTCTTACCAGTGCCGGTTACTCAACAAGCCCTTCGACGACATCGAAGAAGCCCTCCGGCTCATGACGGAATAATATGAAAGCAAAATCGTTCAAGACCATCGGCCTCACCCTCAAGCCCAACTCTACCCCGGAGTTCTACAGCATCCTCCCGAACCTCTGCACCTGGCTCCACCGCCGGAAGAAGCAAGTGGTCTTCAACCTCGAGGACCAGCCCCGGGTGGTGAAGTTCTTCAAGCAGAAGTCCACCGAGCACCTCCAGTTCTGGGAGTCGAAGAAGCTCCACACGGACGTCGACCTCATGCTCTCCCTCGGCGGAGACGGCACCCTCATCGGCGTCTGCCGGCGGATCGACTCGCGGATCCCGGTCCTCGGGATCAACCTCGGCCGCCTGGGTTTCATCACCGAGTTCAACAAGAATGAGT
>SXUH01000019.1 GCA_005791855.1 Bdellovibrionales bacterium | reverse complement strand
GTTGATCTCCAGGAGCTTGGGGGCGTGGGAGAAGAGCGGCTCTCCCACGATGGCCATGTCGAAGCGGAAGCTTCCGGTGAGGCGCTTCGGCCGGTGCTTCAGGACCTTGAGGTCGTCGATCAGGAGATCGCGGATGGGGCCCCGCGGGACGATGGCCCGCACCTCTTCCTCGGGGAGGGTCAGGAGGCGCAGGCAGAAGGTGGTGATGTCCTTCGCCGTCTTCCGAATCACCGGGAAGTAGGACTCGGGGATGAGCCTCGGCGTGATGGAAAAATCATCATCGGTGATGCCCGAGAGGTCCGAGTCCACGAAGGCGTTCCAGACGTGGGTCTTGTGGTCGTTGTTGTTATAAGAGTCAAGGATCCGCAGGGCGGACCGGGACGGACCTTCGTGGTAGTAGTGCTTTAAGTTCATGATACTAGTAGAAGCGGGTTCCGAATTTTTTGCAAGGCGATTCTTAACCGAGGGCGCCGCTCTGATTTCCGTCGGCCGGGAAGAACCGGTCGACGAGTCGGATGTGCTCGACCTCTTCCTCCGCGATCTTCTTGAACATGGCCGCGGAGACCGGGTCCACCTGCGCCAGGACCTGGGCGAACTTCTCCGCGCCCACTCGCCCTCGCTCCTCGGCGTTGGAGACGTAGAGCGCGAACTCCCTGGCGCCCTCGCACCTCATCAGCGAGTGGTACAGATCGAGGCTCACCGGGACGGCCCCGACCTCAAGGCCCAGGTCTCCCAGGCGCGTGAGCAACCACGATTCGTGCTTAGCCTCTTCCAGCGCGACCCACCTCCAGGCTTCGCGAAGGCCCTCCGGCGCATCGGTGAAGTGGGCGGCGGCGTGATTGAACGCGTGGAAGGCCTGCCGTTCGGCGAAGGCGATGAGCCGCAGGCGGTCCCCCAGTCCTTCTTTGGTCGTGAGGGGTCGCATCTTCTTCGGAGCAGTGCCGATGGTGTAGGGTGACCACATGGGAGGATCATACGTCCCCCGGGTGAGTCTGACCATCAGAATCAATAATCGAAGTTCCAACAACCGGTGAGTGGTGATAAATTTTCCAAGTCAGCATAGGAGGAACCATGGCATCGTTCTGGAAGAACACAGTCCTCGAGCCCTACCGTCTCTTCTTCCCCGTCGGGGTCGCCTACCTCCTCTGGGGCTCTCTCCTCTGGCTTCCGCAGCTCTGGGACCCCGGGGCCTACCCGGTGCTCGCCCACCGCTACCTCATGCTCAATGGGTTCGTCGCCTCCTTCATCGGGGGCTTCCTCATGACCGCCGTGCCGAAGTTTTCTAAGACTTTCTCCGCGAAGCCCTTCGAGGTCGGTCTCTTCTTCCTCATCCCTCCCGCGGGGATCACCCTGGCCTACCGGGAACTCGAAGGGGCCATGCTCCTCTCCTCCGCGCCCCAGGCCCTCCTGCTCCTCATTTTCCTCTTCTCCCGCATCTTCCACAGGAAGGAGAACCCACCCTACAGTTTCGTCTTCATCTTCGTGGGCCTTTTCCTCTGGCTCTTCTCCTCGGTCCTCGGTGCGGTGACGGGAGCCGAGGTCTTCAGTCGCCTGCACTACGAAGGTGCGGTCGCGGCCATCATCCTCGGAGTGGGGAGCCGGCTCGTCCCCGGAATCCTGGGCCACGTGGAGATCGTCGCAGCTCAGAGGCTCAGCTACGAAAGGCCCGTGCCGATCCTCCGGACCGTGCCACTGGCCTTCTTCGGCCTCGTCTTCGGCTTCGTCGGGAGCTACTTCCTCCCCGACCGCCCCGGGAGCTTTCTCCGGGCGCTCGTCGTCGCTTACGTCGCCATGAGGTACTGGCTCCTGTGGAAGGCTCCGAGGGAGAGGACGGCCCTCACCTGGAGCATCTGGGTCTCTTCCTGGTGCATCATCGCGAGCTTCCTCCTCCGGGCCCTCTGGCAAGAAGGCATGATCCACGCGGGACACTCTTTCTTCATCACGGGGATCGTTCTCTTGTGCCTGCTGATCGCCACTCGGGTGCTCCAGTCCCACGGACCGAAGCAGAAGGAACTAGAGGACCGGAGACTTCTCTACGTCGTCACGGCCTTGATCATCCTCGCCGCAGCTACGCGGGTGACCGCGTACCTGATGCCCGAGCACTACCTCCGGCACCTGGCGTACAGCGCAGTGGTGCTCGTCGCCGGAGTCATCCTCTGGTCGGTTCGGTATCTTCGGCTGGTGCTCGTTCGATCAGAGCTTTGAAAGCTCGGCCAGGCTCGCCTCTTTAAGCTTCGGACAGACCTTCTCTTCCTTAGCTTTGGTCCCGAAGAAGAGCCTGCTCGGTAACCCCGTCTGTGGGGCGGCCAGGGCCGCGGCCTTGAACTCGGCGTGGAGGCCAGCGTCGGCGTCCGGGTTCAGCACTTCAGTCCAGAGGGTATTCTCCAGGCCTTCGAAGGAAAGGCCAATGAAGCTCGGCTTCCCGCCGTTGAAGGCCGTGAACCAGTCGGCGGTTTCGACGTAGTTGTTCTCGGCGATGAAGCGCAGCTTAGTCGTCCGCGGGACCTCGAAGTTCCTTCCGGAGCGCGGGAGGTACTTGTTCTGGACGACGTAGCGGCCCGTGACCTCGGTTCCGAGGAAGGTTTCCTGGAGCTTGATCCGGGAGATGAGTTCCTGGCGGCTCTTCACGTGGGTGTCCTGTGCTAAGGATTCGAGGTTCATCTTGAACTGGCCCAGGACCTTCTTCGGGATGAACTCCGTGATCTCTTCGGAGCAGGAAACCGCAGCGAGGAGGGCGTAGCGGAATGGCTTCAGGACTTCCGTTTCCTTGATTTCCCTGGCGACCTTCTGCGGAACCAGGTCGGCCATGATCCCGTCCATCTTGATGAGCTGGAAGCTGTCATCCAGAGACGGGCCATAGCTCGTCTCCCGGCTCGAGAGGCTCTGGCTCAGGAGGTGCTTGTAGCGTCCGGTGTGTCGGTTCTTCATGAACCGGGCGAGGAACTCTTTCTCCCTCGGAGTCGCGGTGTCCATCTCCCCTCGGAACTTCCCGGGCCAGAGGGTCCAGTTGTCCCAGAGAGGCCTCGGCCTAGCGCCGTGGCAGGCGAGGCACTTACTCGGGTTCGCTTCGGAGAACTTCACTTCTCCGGTGGACTTGTAGGGAAACTTGATGTCCCGGAACTCGAAGGTCTTGGAGTCGTCGCGGAACTGGATTATCTCGAGGTTGCGGTACCCGACCTGGGACTTGTGTCCGTTGAAGGCGAGCAGGAGCTTCCCGGTTCTTCCGAAGCTCACGATCTGAGGAAAGTCCGGTGACGCCTCTTGCACGGCGAGGGTGCCGTAGGCCCAGAAGTAGTTCGACCGGGTGTAGGCCGGGAGAAGCGGGAGGAGCTGGTCGATGGATTTCACCTGACAGCGTTCGATGAGGCTCCGGAGGATCTCGTAGGTATGGTCGCCGGTCAGCGGACCGCAGTCGGTAGTCTCTTCTTGCGTGGCGGTGGCGCCCTTAGAGATCAGGTAGTCACGGATCTCCTGGTTCTTATTCTTGATGGCGATGGCAAGAGGAGTCTCCCCTTCCTGAGTCTTCGCGTTGACGTCGACCCCTTGCTCGGAGACGAGGTACTTGATGGCCTCGAGGTTCGATGCGTGAGCGGCGAAGTGGAGCGGCGTGGAACCGTCGTTCCCGGGGAGGGACGCGTAGTACTTTGCTTCCTCCGCCGTGAAGAGGTCGAGGAAGTACTTGAGGAGAAGTGGTCTACCGTCGGTCGGTTTCCTCTTGGCCGCGGAGTGGGTGAACGAGAGGCCATCGAGGTTCACGAAGTCCATCCGGAAGCCCCGCTCCCGGATGAGCTTCTCCGCCAGGTCACGGTAGCGGCCACCGCTGAACAACGGGGCGAGCCCCCTCCCCTCCTCGGACCGGCGGTTGAGGTCGATGGGCCGGGAGAGCTGGAACTCGAGCATCTTATTGAACATCTCGTTGCTGGTTCCCCAGTTCAGGAGGACGAACAGGGGGATGAAGCCGCGCTCTCCTCGGACGTTCGTGTCGACGCCGAGGCTTGCGATGTAGTAGGTGATGTCGGCCAGGATCTTCGCCCTGTCTAGCTCTCCGGAGTCGTAGGCGTAGGCGTCGCTCGCGAGGTTGAAGGCGTTCCCTCCGGTGACGGCGATGGCGTGCGGATCGGCGCCGGCGGCGATGTATCCTTGCACTCTTTCCAGGCTCAGGTCTTCGGTGGGAAGGAGGTCCAGCGAGATCATGTACCGGTGGAACTCCTCCTGGACCTTCGAGCTCTGAGCTCGGACGCCACAGACGCAAAAGGAAATGAGAAGGGTGGTAAGGACGAAACGAAATGAGAAAGGCATCTGGTGACTCCAGCACAAGTTATAAGTTGCCAATGTATAGCTTGTGCGAAAGCCCGAGGCCAATAATTTTCATAAACTATATAAGTCTTGACCAGCGTCAAAGAATGACACACTCGTTGAATCGCATAGAGGTACCCATCGTCCTCGCCTTTTCAGCCGATTGCGATGGGTACCTGAGGTCGATTAGGAAAGCTTTGGAGTCGCAGTCTTCCCAGTGGTCGTCGACTTCGAGGAACTAAACGTTCCATCGGTCGTGTCGCCGGATCGGACCACCCGCAGTTCGTTCTGCACGTCATCCACCCCGGAGAGGTTCTCGACGCATCTTTCGGCCGCTCGCTTGGCCTCTCGGCTATCGACGGTTCCTCGCAGGCTCACGGTTCCGTCCTTCACGGTGACGTCGATCTCGCTCGCGTCGACCATGTGGTCTCGGTAGAGGGCTTCGCAGACCTCTTCGCGGATGCGATCGTCGGACCGCTTCCATCCCTTCGGACCTTTCCCGAAGAACTTGCCGAGGATTCCGGTCTTCTCCTGGTTGCCCCGGGAGTAGTCGTCGTTCTGGTAGGACCGGTTGCTATCCCGGCCAGAGAAGAAGCCTCCGCCGGAGAACATCCC